>NZ_JAACJE010000003.1 GCF_010020825.1 Acidovorax sp. 210-6 | reverse complement strand
TCGAGGCCCAAAACTCGTGCCATACTTGGCCTCATGCGGTTGAATTTCCTATCCGTCCGAGCCGTAAGTGCGCGGGTCGGCCAGCCCGAAGAGCCGGCTGACGAGCACCGCGAAAGACAGCGAGCCGATCAGGTAGGCGCCGGCACAAGCCAGGGCGGCAGGCAGCGTGAGGGCAGATTCAGGCATGGGTAAGTGGTCTTGGCGGCAGGCATTCAAACGGGCCGCAGTTTATCGGCCCGCTACCTGCGGCTAGGGATAGCGTGGCCCGCAGCCCAGGGGGCGCGCTGCCAGGGCCTTTGGCACTGCGCGCAGAATCTGGCGCTGGTGTTTCGGCCTCGATGCCTCGCCGATCGTGTGGCGCGGATGTCGAGATCGGCCCCGTGCGCGTGTCGTCCATCAAAGCAGCGAGATTCAACGTGGAACTGAGCAGAACTCAGACAGCAGCCGCCCTGGCGGCCATTGCCGTGAGCATCGGCGCCCTGGCCTGGTGGGTGGTCGAGCGGGCGGGCTCGGCCGGAGAGCCCGTGGTCGCCTCGCCCCAGGTGGCGCAGGGGCCTACTGTCTCGCCCCAGGTGGCGCAGGGGCCTACTGTCAGCCCTTTCGGGTCGATGCCGGCCGGCGCGCTGCCGCGAGACGAGGCGGCCCCGGCAGCAGCCAGCGGCGCCGCCGCGGGCGATGTGGCTGCGGGGGTGCAGACGGCGGCGTTGACGCCCGAAGAAGAGGCCGTGCTGCGTGACGCCGTGAAAGACCACCCGAATGCGGCCGCCGAGTTCGAGCGGCTTCGGCTTTATGCATTGCTGCAGAAGCGCGTGGAGCGCTGGCAGGCGCTGAAAGACGGCCCGCTGACCGCTGAGCGCCGTGCGCTGGCGCAGCAGATCATGAACGAGGTGCCGGGCCACCTGCAGCGCCGCGAGATGCTGGCGGGCGAGGCCCTGCTGCTGAACATGGCGCTGCTGGAAGATATCGAGCCCGACGCCGCACGCCGTGAGCAGCGGGTGGCCCAGCTGCGGGCTCAGCTGATGGCGCAGGCGAACACGCCCGACGCCGAAACCAGCCTGCAGCAGGCGGCCGACATCCGAAAGATGGAAGAGTTCAACCGGCGCAAACGGCTCATCGACGAGCAGTTCTTCGCCCTGCCCGAAGCCCAGCGCGACATGAACGCCTACACGGCACAGCTGGACGCCTTGCGTCGCGAGGTGTTCGACGGCCAGTAAGGCCGCCTGGCCCGACGCCTAGAATTCGCGCTCTGTCGTCGCGTGCCCCGGCCCCCGGGGTGGCTTGCCAGGCCCCGCTTTCGGGGTCGGCCTCTTCTGATCGTGTTGCCTTGAGCGCTGTCGCATCGCCCCGCCTGCAGGCTGCCTTGTGGATCGGCCTGGGTCTGTTTGTCGCTCTCGGGCTGTGGCAGCTTGCGCCGGTCCTGTCGCCGTTTGCCGCGGCCTGGGTGCTGGCCTATGTGCTGGAACCACTGGTGGGGCGCCTGCAGCGCCTGCGCCTGCCGCGGGCCGCGGCGGCCGTGGTGGTGGAACTCGGCGCCTTGCTGGTGGTGGTGGCGGCGCTGCTGCTGCTGTCGCCCATCCTGTCGCAGCTGGTTCCGCTGCTGCGCGACCAGATCCCTGACCTGCTGCATGAGCTGCATCGCCGATCGGCCCCCGTGCTGGCGCAGCTCGGCATTCACCTGCCCAGCGACGCCGCCGCGCTGAAAGAGCAGATCGCCCGGGCCTTCAGCGCCAACGCGCAAGACTGGACGAGCCGGCTGCTGAATTCCGCGCGCATTGGCGGCAGCCTGGCGATGACCGTGGCGGGCCATGCGGTACTGGTGCCGCTGGTGCTGTTCTACCTGCTCTGCGACTGGCCCCAGTTGATGGGCCGCCTGCGCTCGCTGGTGCCGCCGCGCACGCTGCATGTGGCCGAGGGTTTCCTGGCCGAATGCGACGGCGTGCTGGGGCAATACCTGCGTTGGTGGACGGGGTGTTTGAGGAAGTGGAGGGCGAGGGCGATGCTGATGCGACCCCTCGAATCTCATCGCCGGGTGTCATCTTTCACGCGGCCACCGGCATCGATGCGGCTACCGTGGCCCCAGTGCAGACCACACTGCAAAAACGCATCCTGCGCGCCTTCGTTGCTCGGGGCCTGCTGGAGAACTGTGACGCCAAAGACATGCTGGGCTACAAACACAGCGGCTTCTCGGTGGACGCCGGTGTCTGCATCGAAGCCCACGACCGCGCTGCGCTGGAGCGGCTGCTGCGCTATTGCGCGCGTCCACCGTTTTCCATGGAGCGCCTACGCAAAGAGGGAAGCAAACTGGTGTACCGCTGTGCCAAACAGCGCAGCGAGCCCACCAGTGACAAGCGTGGTGCCAAGGCAGATGAGCTGCACCTCACACCGCTGGAACTGATCGACCGCATCGCCGCGCTGGTGCCACCGCCACGCACCCACCGGCACCGCTACTTTGGTGTGCTGGCACCAAACTCGCCGCTGAGAGCGGCGGTAACGGCGCTGGCTCAGCCTGCTGCGTCGCAACCAGCCACGGTGGAGACTGCACAACCTGGCGCGGGCGTACCTGGGGTGGCGGCGCCGGGCAACGCGGCCACACCCACACCCGAACCTGAAGCACGCCCGAAGCGAGCGGCGCATTACTTGTGGGCGGTGCTGATTGCCCGCATCTACGAGGCATTTCCGCTGCTGTGCCCCATGTGCGGTGGGCAGATGCGCATCATTGCCTTCATCACCCACAGCGCCGAAATCCGCCACATCCTGAACCACATCGGGGTGGAGTCTGCCCCCCCGCACATCACCCCGGCACGCGGGCCACCGCTGTGGGAGGGCTGCGACGCGCCGGTGGATGATGGTGCGCAAGGCGAGCCGGATTGGGATCTGGCAGCTCAACCCGACGAGGTAGACCAGCGCGTCAATTGGTGACCCAGTGAAGCGGCGGTATCCATCGCTGCGGGGAAGCAGCTGCGCGCGCGCCAGGCCCAAATGCATACTGCCTCCCAAGCTCTTGCCATTGAGCGGCAAGCGAGCGCTCAACCTTCCTTGGCCGAACGTGTTTCGAGGCCCAAAACTCGTGCCATACTTGGCCTCATGCGGTTGAATTTCCTATCCGTTTCCAGGCCTGTAAGTTCGTTGAGCAAGGCCTGAACGCGGGTGCTGTCATCCACGAGAGCCTGGCGCACCAACGCGGCACGGCTGTACCGGGGCTCGACATCGTCCTTGGGCACAAGCTGCTTGAGCGCTTCCAGCTTTTGTTCGGCACCCGGACCTTCTTCATGAAGGACCTGACGGATCTGTTCCTGTTTTTCTCGGTAATGCGTCAGACCACGGGTTTGCTTGCCTTGAACCTTGGTTGACGCTCGCCGCACCAGGTCGCAGACACGGCGCGCAGCGATGTACAGCGCCACGTCCGTGAGCTCAAGTAGGTTCATACGCAGGAAACAGATCACTTCGACCGCCTGCGTTTCGTGCTTGAGCCGCTTGGTATCACTGGGAGGTCGGTGGACCACTGCCTGGCCGTAGGCACGCAGTCTCGCGTTGGGAATGGCATCAAGCGTCCAGCGGTCAACTCCAAGGTCTTTGAGGAAGGTGATCTTGTCCGTGACCTCGGACAGGCCCGAAGGGCCATGCTTGCCTGGGGAGCCTTTGAGCCATTCGAGCACGGTGCCACCTGTGCGCCCGCGACGCAGAGAAAATACAGCCCTGATCGCCTTATCGATGCCGGGCTCGCCCACCTGTTCGCGAATGGTGTGCAGGGCGGCT
Source organism: Acidovorax sp. 210-6 (assembly GCF_010020825.1). Lineage (GTDB taxonomy): Bacteria > Pseudomonadota > Gammaproteobacteria > Burkholderiales > Burkholderiaceae_C > Simplicispira > Simplicispira sedimenti. The sequence continues at coordinate 67,071 of NZ_JAACJE010000003.1, read as the reverse complement.
TGATCGATGGCCAGGTAGGCTTCCCGTGCCAAGTCGCGCAGCACGCGGTCGCCGGGGAGCACCCTGCCTTGGTCGAACAGCCAGATTTCAGCTTGCTTGACCAGTTCGTCGACCGAGGAGGCCGTACCTGCCAGCCGACCCAGTGTCTGCGCGCACAAGGCCAGCACTTCAGCATCGACCTCTGTAAATCCGCTGAACTGGCGGGCCCACGCCTGGTGCTCGTAAAGGGTGGCTTGACGGCTGTAAAGCGTCTTGAGCGATGCGATCGAGGTTTCTTGAATGCCGAGGGCACTACACAACGAACGAAGCAATGCCCTTGGAACATTGGTGAGCCGATCCAAGGGGCGGCCGGTCGTTCTGACGACCGTCAACTGAATGGCCGCAGCAAGGCGGCCAGTGGTGCGGAATCGCTTGCGAATCGCGTCCAGATCGTCCTTACTCAACTGGAACGACTGCTCCACATCAAACTCAGTGAGCGTCTTTGGCAGCTCTGTGGCACCGACGAAGCGCTGACGGAACGTGGTCACGATGCCCCCATGTGGTTGACCATTCGATGGGGGCCAACTATAGGGGATCGGATCGGCTGGATTGACAGCTCACGCCGAGCGCTGATCACCTAGGGTTAACGCTCGGTTGAAGGCGGGAGCTTTTGCACCGAAACCGAGATTACCCCTGGTCATGCAGGAAAATGACAAGCCATTGCGGGATCATGACAAGTGAACGCCAGTCAACCCTGATAAGCTTGCTCCATCGTCAACCACATAGGAGCTTTCCATGCAGGGGCTGAAGAGCACTTTCATCGTGTCGTCATTGCTGGCGACCTTCATGAGTGTTTGCGTTGCGCAGACCGCTGTACCCGTCGTCAGCACCAGCTACGGTGCTGTCTCCGGGGTACTGTCGCGAGGCGTCAGACAGTACCTTGGCGTGCCATTTGCAGCACCGCCGGTCGGTGAGCTGCGCTGGCAAGCGCCTCAACCGGCGGCGCCCTGGTCGGGCACTCGAGATGGCTCGGTTCCCGGCGAGCGCTGCGCGCAGACCAAATACGTGGGGGCTCAATCGCTGGCAGAGGATTGTCTTTACCTGAACATCCACGTGCCCAACGACATCGGAGCCAAGCAGCTTCCGGTGATGGTGTGGATCCACGGTGGCGCATTTCTCGGTGGGGCTGCCACTGACTACGACATGCGCACACTGGCCACGAAGGCCCAGGCCGTCATCGTCTCGATCAATTACCGGCTTGGACCGTTCGGTTTTTTCCGTACGCAGGAACTGGCCGCCCAAAACGCATCGGTGAACTTTGGTTTGCAAGACCAGCAGGCTGCGCTGCGCTGGGTGCGCGACGAAATCTCTCGCTTTGGTGGTAACCCGGGCAACGTCACCATCTTTGGCGAATCGGCGGGCGGCATCAGTGTTTGCCTGCATCTGGTCTCGCCGCAATCGAAGGGCCTGTTCCACAAGGCCATCTCGCAAAGCGGTCCTTGTGAGACCCTCACAGATCGCACGGTTGCGAGCGTTCAGGACTCGGCCACGCAGCTGGCAACAACGGCTGGCTGCGCGCAAGGCCCAGGGCTGTTGGCCTGTCTGCGCAACAAAAACACCACCGAGATCCTTGCGGCACAGGCCTATGAGTTTTCTTTGCTCAAAGACAACACCAAGTGGGCACCGGTTCCAGATGGCATCACCCTCATCGCTGCACCAGATGAACTGATCCGACGTGGTGAGTTCAACCGCGTGCCAGTGATGTGGGGCACCAACCGCGACGAGGGGCGCTTGTTCGTGGCCGCTGAGCACTTGAAGAGCCTGCTTCCCCTGAGCATCCGGCAATTCGATCAGGCGCTTGACACGGCCTCTGGCGGCGACGGTGCCTTCAAGAAGAAGCTGGCCAGCACGTATTCCCCGTGGACCTACTACACGCTAGACCTTGCCCTGGCGGCTCTGCTGACAGACCGCTATTTCTCTTGCAACGCCATGAGCGACGTGCAAGCGATGCAGCAGTACGTGCCGGTCTATCACTATGAGTTCACGGAAGCCAATACCCCCGGCGTGCTTGATCCATACATGTTGATGGGCGCTTTCCATGGCGCCGAAATGCGTTTTCTGTTCCAGGCCAAGTTGCCAGGACCAACATTCTTGTGGCCCTTGAACAGCGCTCAACAGAAACTGGCTGACCAAATGGGTGCGTACTGGGGCAATTTCGCGCGCAGTGGCAACCCCAATGATGCCAGCCTGCCCAAGTGGGTCGAGGCCCGGTCAGATGCCAGCACTGCGCTGCTTCTGAACAGCCGTGGGATCTCAAGCCTTGGCATCGACAAGCTGCAAGACATCCACCACTGTGGCTTATGGGCTCGGCCCTGAAGCCTTCCCTGTCTGAGCCTTGGCATACTGAGCTGGGCTCACACCGGCCATTGCCTTGAACGCGCGGATGAAATTGGCAGCATCGGTGTAGCCCAGCAGGTTGGCCACATCCTTCACTTGCAAATGGCCCTCTCGCAGCCATCGGCAGGCGCGTTCGAGCTGTATTTCCTGGGCCAGATCGCGGAAGTTATTGGCCATGCTGCACTGGTTGGGCGTCAAGCCCTCTTACTCACGCCCGCGTGTCAGCGACGACAACGCGTTTGTGGAGTCACTGTTCAAGACAGCCAAGTACCGCCCGCAGTTCCCGGCCAAAGGCTTCGCCGATCTGGCCGCCGCCCGTCAATGGGCCAGCGAGTTCGTGCACTGGTACAACATGGAGCACCGCCATAGCGGCATCCAGTACGTCACCCCAGCGCAGCGCCACAGCGGCCAGGACATCGACATCTTGAGTGCTCGACATCGGCTGTACCACCACGCCAAGCAGCAGCATCCACAACGATGGTCTCGGCACACGCGCAATTGGGATCACGTTGCAGTGGTCACCCTCAACCCAGAGCGCGATCAGCCCGCAGCAGTGGTGGACAGACCCGCAAAAGTATTCGTCAAAGCTGCATGAATCAGGCGACAACTACCTTGACATTCACCGGAGGGCGAGGGCGATGCTGATGCGACCCCTCGAATCTCATCGCCGGGTGTCATCTTTCACGCGGCCACCGGCATCGATGCGGCTACCGTGGCCCCAGTGCAGACCACACTGCAAAAACGCATCCTGCGCGCCTTCGTTGCTCGGGGCCTGCTGGAGAACTGTGACGCCAAAGACATGCTGGGCTACAAACACAGCGGCTTCTCGGTGGACGCCGGTGTCTGCATCGAAGCCCACGACCGCGCTGCGCTGGAGCGGCTGCTGCGCTATTGCGCGCGTCCACCGTTTTCCATGGAGCGCCTACGCAAAGAGGGAAGCAAACTGGTGTACCGCTGTGCCAAACAGCGCAGCGAGCCCACCAGTGACAAGCGTGGTGCCAAGGCAGATGAGCTGCACCTCACACCGCTGGAACTGATCGACCGCATCGCCGCGCTGGTGCCACCGCCACGCACCCACCGGCACCGCTACTTTGGTGTGCTGGCACCAAACTCGCCGCTGAGAGCGGCGGTAACGGCGCTGGCTCAGCCTGCTGCGTCGCAACCAGCCACGGTGGAGACTGCACAACCTGGCGCGGGCGTACCTGGGGTGGCGGCGCCGGGCAACGCGGCCACACCCACACCCGAACCTGAAGCACGCCCGAAGCGAGCGGCGCATTACTTGTGGGCGGTGCTGATTGCCCGCATCTACGAGGCATTTCCGCTGCTGTGCCCCATGTGCGGTGGGCAGATGCGCATCATTGCCTTCATCACCCACAGCGCCGAAATCCGCCACATCCTGAACCACATCGGGGTGGAGTCTGCCCCCCCGCACATCACCCCGGCACGCGGGCCACCGCTGTGGGAGGGCTGCGACGCGCCGGTGGATGATGGTGCGCAAGGCGAGCCGGATTGGGATCTGGCAGCTCAACCCGACGAGGTAGACCAGCGCGTCAATTGGTGACCCAGTGAAGCGGCGGTATCCATCGCTGCGGGGAAGCAGCTGCGCGCGCGCCAGGCCCAAATGCATACTGCCTCCCAAGCTCTTGCCATTGAGCGGCAAGCGAGCGCTCAACCTTCCTTGGCCGAACGTGTTTCGAGGCCCAAAACTCGTGCCATACTTGGCCTCATGCGGTTGAATTTCCTATCCGTTTCCAGGCCTGTAAGTTCGTTGAGCAAGGCCTGAACGCGGGTGCTGTCATCCACGAGAGCCTGGCGCACCAACGCGGCACGGCTGTACCGGGGCTCGACATCGTCCTTGGGCACAAGCTGCTTGAGCGCTTCCAGCTTTTGTTCGGCACCCGGACCTTCTTCATGAAGGACCTGACGGATCTGTTCCTGTTTTTCTCGGTAATGCGTCAGACCACGGGTTTGCTTGCCTTGAACCTTGGTTGACGCTCGCCGCACCAGGTCGCAGACACGGCGCGCAGCGATGTACAGCGCCACGTCCGTGAGCTCAAGTAGGTTCATACGCAGGAAACAGATCACTTCGACCGCCTGCGTTTCGTGCTTGAGCCGCTTGGTATCACTGGGAGGTCGGTGGACCACTGCCTGGCCGTAGGCACGCAGTCTCGCGTTGGGAATGGCATCAAGCGTCCAGCGGTCAACTCCAAGGTCTTTGAGGAAGGTGATCTTGTCCGTGACCTCGGACAGGCCCGAAGGGCCATGCTTGCCTGGGGAGCCTTTGAGCCATTCGAGCACGGTGCCACCTGTGCGCCCGCGACGCAGAGAAAATACAGCCCTGATCGCCTTATCGATGCCGGGCTCGCCCACCTGTTCGCGAATGGTGTGCAGGGCGGCTTGATCGATGGCCAGGTAGGCTTCCCGTGCCAAGTCGCGCAGCACGCGGTCGCCGGGGAGCACCCTGCCTTGGTCGAACAGCCAGATTTCAGCTTGCTTGACCAGTTCGTCGACCGAGGAGGCCGTACCTGCCAGCCGACCCAGTGTCTGCGCGCACAAGGCCAGCACTTCAGCATCGACCTCTGTAAATCCGCTGAACTGGCGGGCCCACGCCTGGTGCTCGTAAAGGGTGGCTTGACGGCTGTAAAGCGTCTTGAGCGATGCGATCGAGGTTTCTTGAATGCCGAGGGCACTACACAACGAACGAAGCAATGCCCTTGGAACATTGGTGAGCCGATCCAAGGGGCGGCCGGTCGTTCTGACGACCGTCAACTGAATGGCCGCAGCAAGGCGGCCAGTGGTGCGGAATCGCTTGCGAATCGCGTCCAGATCGTCCTTACTCAACTGGAACGACTGCTCCACATCAAACTCAGTGAGCGTCTTTGGCAGCTCTGTGGCACCGACGAAGCGCTGACGGAACGTGGTCACGATGCCCCCATGTGGTTGACCATTCGATGGGGGCCAACTATAGGGGATCGGATCGGCTGGATTGACAGCTCACGCCGAGCGCTGATCACCTAGGGTTAACGCTCGGTTGAAGGCGGGAGCTTTTGCACCGAAACCGAGATTACCCCTGGTCATGCAGGAAAATGACAAGCCATTGCGGGATCATGACAAGTGAACGCCAGTCAACCCTGATAAGCTTGCTCCATCGTCAACCACATAGGAGCTTTCCATGCAGGGGCTGAAGAGCACTTTCATCGTGTCGTCATTGCTGGCGACCTTCATGAGTGTTTGCGTTGCGCAGACCGCTGTACCCGTCGTCAGCACCAGCTACGGTGCTGTCTCCGGGGTACTGTCGCGAGGCGTCAGACAGTACCTTGGCGTGCCATTTGCAGCACCGCCGGTCGGTGAGCTGCGCTGGCAAGCGCCTCAACCGGCGGCGCCCTGGTCGGGCACTCGAGATGGCTCGGTTCCCGGCGAGCGCTGCGCGCAGACCAAATACGTGGGGGCTCAATCGCTGGCAGAGGATTGTCTTTACCTGAACATCCACGTGCCCAACGACATCGGAGCCAAGCAGCTTCCGGTGATGGTGTGGATCCACGGTGGCGCATTTCTCGGTGGGGCTGCCACTGACTACGACATGCGCACACTGGCCACGAAGGCCCAGGCCGTCATCGTCTCGATCAATTACCGGCTTGGACCGTTCGGTTTTTTCCGTACGCAGGAACTGGCCGCCCAAAACGCATCGGTGAACTTTGGTTTGCAAGACCAGCAGGCTGCGCTGCGCTGGGTGCGCGACGAAATCTCTCGCTTTGGTGGTAACCCGGGCAACGTCACCATCTTTGGCGAATCGGCGGGCGGCATCAGTGTTTGCCTGCATCTGGTCTCGCCGCAATCGAAGGGCCTGTTCCACAAGGCCATCTCGCAAAGCGGTCCTTGTGAGACCCTCACAGATCGCACGGTTGCGAGCGTTCAGGACTCGGCCACGCAGCTGGCAACAACGGCTGGCTGCGCGCAAGGCCCAGGGCTGTTGGCCTGTCTGCGCAACAAAAACACCACCGAGATCCTTGCGGCACAGGCCTATGAGTTTTCTTTGCTCAAAGACAACACCAAGTGGGCACCGGTTCCAGATGGCATCACCCTCATCGCTGCACCAGATGAACTGATCCGACGTGGTGAGTTCAACCGCGTGCCAGTGATGTGGGGCACCAACCGCGACGAGGGGCGCTTGTTCGTGGCCGCTGAGCACTTGAAGAGCCTGCTTCCCCTGAGCATCCGGCAATTCGATCAGGCGCTTGACACGGCCTCTGGCGGCGACGGTGCCTTCAAGAAGAAGCTGGCCAGCACGTATTCCCCGTGGACCTACTACACGCTAGACCTTGCCCTGGCGGCTCTGCTGACAGACCGCTATTTCTCTTGCAACGCCATGAGCGACGTGCAAGCGATGCAGCAGTACGTGCCGGTCTATCACTATGAGTTCACGGAAGCCAATACCCCCGGCGTGCTTGATCCATACATGTTGATGGGCGCTTTCCATGGCGCCGAAATGCGTTTTCTGTTCCAGGCCAAGTTGCCAGGACCAACATTCTTGTGGCCCTTGAACAGCGCTCAACAGAAACTGGCTGACCAAATGGGTGCGTACTGGGGCAATTTCGCGCGCAGTGGCAACCCCAATGATGCCAGCCTGCCCAAGTGGGTCGAGGCCCGGTCAGATGCCAGCACTGCGCTGCTTCTGAACAGCCGTGGGATCTCAAGCCTTGGCATCGACAAGCTGCAAGACATCCACCACTGTGGCTTATGGGCTCGGCCCTGAAGCCTTCCCTGTCTGAGCCTTGGCATACTGAGCTGGGCTCACACCGGCCATTGCCTTGAACGCGCGGATGAAATTGGCAGCATCGGTGTAGCCCAGCAGGTTGGCCACATCCTTCACTTGCAAATGGCCCTCTCGCAGCCATCGGCAGGCGCGTTCGAGCTGTATTTCCTGGGCCAGATCGCGGAAGTTATTGGCCATGCTGCACTGGTTGGGCGTCAAGCCCTCTTACTCACGCCCGCGTGTCAGCGACGACAACGCGTTTGTGGAGTCACTGTTCAAGACAGCCAAGTACCGCCCGCAGTTCCCGGCCAAAGGCTTCGCCGATCTGGCCGCCGCCCGTCAATGGGCCAGCGAGTTCGTGCACTGGTACAACATGGAGCACCGCCATAGCGGCATCCAGTACGTCACCCCAGCGCAGCGCCACAGCGGCCAGGACATCGACATCTTGAGTGCTCGACATCGGCTGTACCACCACGCCAAGCAGCAGCATCCACAACGATGGTCTCGGCACACGCGCAATTGGGATCACGTTGCAGTGGTCACCCTCAACCCAGAGCGCGATCAGCCCGCAGCAGTGGTGGACAGACCCGCAAAAGTATTCGTCAAAGCTGCATGAATCAGGCGACAACTACCTTGACATTCACCGGAGGGCGAGGGCGATGCTGATGCGACCCCTCGAATCTCATCGCCGGGTGTCATCTTTCACGCGGCCACCGGCATCGATGCGGCTACCGTGGCCCCAGTGCAGACCACACTGCAAAAACGCATCCTGCGCGCCTTCGTTGCTCGGGGCCTGCTGGAGAACTGTGACGCCAAAGACATGCTGGGCTACAAACACAGCGGCTTCTCGGTGGACGCCGGTGTCTGCATCGAAGCCCACGACCGCGCTGCGCTGGAGCGGCTGCTGCGCTATTGCGCGCGTCCACCGTTTTCCATGGAGCGCCTACGCAAAGAGGGAAGCAAACTGGTGTACCGCTGTGCCAAACAGCGCAGCGAGCCCACCAGTGACAAGCGTGGTGCCAAGGCAGATGAGCTGCACCTCACACCGCTGGAACTGATCGACCGCATCGCCGCGCTGGTGCCACCGCCACGCACCCACCGGCACCGCTACTTTGGTGTGCTGGCACCAAACTCGCCGCTGAGAGCGGCGGTAACGGCGCTGGCTCAGCCTGCTGCGTCGCAACCAGCCACGGTGGAGACTGCACAACCTGGCGCGGGCGTACCTGGGGTGGCGGCGCCGGGCAACGCGGCCACACCCACACCCGAACCTGAAGCACGCCCGAAGCGAGCGGCGCATTACTTGTGGGCGGTGCTGATTGCCCGCATCTACGAGGCATTTCCGCTGCTGTGCCCCATGTGCGGTGGGCAGATGCGCATCATTGCCTTCATCACCCACAGCGCCGAAATCCGCCACATCCTGAACCACATCGGGGTGGAGTCTGCCCCCCCGCACATCACCCCGGCACGCGGGCCACCGCTGTGGGAGGGCTGCGACGCGCCGGTGGATGATGGTGCGCAAGGCGAGCCGGATTGGGATCTGGCAGCTCAACCCGACGAGGTAGACCAGCGCGTCAATTGGTGACCCAGTGAAGCGGCGGTATCCATCGCTGCGGGGAAGCAGCTGCGCGCGCGCCAGGCCCAAATGCATACTGCCTCCCAAGCTCTTGCCATTGAGCGGCAAGCGAGCGCTCAACCTTCCTTGGCCGAACGTGTTTCGAGGCCCAAAACTCGTGCCATACTTGGCCTCATGCGGTTGAATTTCCTATCCGTTTCCAGGCCTGTAAGTTCGTTGAGCAAGGCCTGAACGCGGGTGCTGTCATCCACGAGAGCCTGGCGCACCAACGCGGCACGGCTGTACCGGGGCTCGACATCGTCCTTGGGCACAAGCTGCTTGAGCGCTTCCAGCTTTTGTTCGGCACCCGGACCTTCTTCATGAAGGACCTGACGGATCTGTTCCTGTTTTTCTCGGTAATGCGTCAGACCACGGGTTTGCTTGCCTTGAACCTTGGTTGACGCTCGCCGCACCAGGTCGCAGACACGGCGCGCAGCGATGTACAGCGCCACGTCCGTGAGCTCAAGTAGGTTCATACGCAGGAAACAGATCACTTCGACCGCCTGCGTTTCGTGCTTGAGCCGCTTGGTATCACTGGGAGGTCGGTGGACCACTGCCTGGCCGTAGGCACGCAGTCTCGCGTTGGGAATGGCATCAAGCGTCCAGCGGTCAACTCCAAGGTCTTTGAGGAAGGTGATCTTGTCCGTGACCTCGGACAGGCCCGAAGGGCCATGCTTGCCTGGGGAGCCTTTGAGCCATTCGAGCACGGTGCCACCTGTGCGCCCGCGACGCAGAGAAAATACAGCCCTGATCGCCTTATCGATGCCGGGCTCGCCCACCTGTTCGCGAATGGTGTGCAGGGCGGCTTGATCGATGGCCAGGTAGGCTTCCCGTGCCAAGTCGCGCAGCACGCGGTCGCCGGGGAGCACCCTGCCTTGGTCGAACAGCCAGATTTCAGCTTGCTTGACCAGTTCGTCGACCGAGGAGGCCGTACCTGCCAGCCGACCCAGTGTCTGCGCGCACAAGGCCAGCACTTCAGCATCGACCTCTGTAAATCCGCTGAACTGGCGGGCCCACGCCTGGTGCTCGTAAAGGGTGGCTTGACGGCTGTAAAGCGTCTTGAGCGATGCGATCGAGGTTTCTTGAATGCCGAGGGCACTACACAACGAACGAAGCAATGCCCTTGGAACATTGGTGAGCCGATCCAAGGGGCGGCCGGTCGTTCTGACGACCGTCAACTGAATGGCCGCAGCAAGGCGGCCAGTGGTGCGGAATCGCTTGCGAATCGCGTCCAGATCGTCCTTACTCAACTGGAACGACTGCTCCACATCAAACTCAGTGAGCGTCTTTGGCAGCTCTGTGGCACCGACGAAGCGCTGACGGAACGTGGTCACGATGCCCCCATGTGGTTGACCATTCGATGGGGGCCAACTATAGGGGATCGGATCGGCTGGATTGACAGCTCACGCCGAGCGCTGATCACCTAGGGTTAACGCTCGGTTGAAGGCGGGAGCTTTTGCACCGAAACCGAGATTACCCCTGGTCATGCAGGAAAATGACAAGCCATTGCGGGATCATGACAAGTGAACGCCAGTCAACCCTGATAAGCTTGCTCCATCGTCAACCACATAGGAGCTTTCCATGCAGGGGCTGAAGAGCACTTTCATCGTGTCGTCATTGCTGGCGACCTTCATGAGTGTTTGCGTTGCGCAGACCGCTGTACCCGTCGTCAGCACCAGCTACGGTGCTGTCTCCGGGGTACTGTCGCGAGGCGTCAGACAGTACCTTGGCGTGCCATTTGCAGCACCGCCGGTCGGTGAGCTGCGCTGGCAAGCGCCTCAACCGGCGGCGCCCTGGTCGGGCACTCGAGATGGCTCGGTTCCCGGCGAGCGCTGCGCGCAGACCAAATACGTGGGGGCTCAATCGCTGGCAGAGGATTGTCTTTACCTGAACATCCACGTGCCCAACGACATCGGAGCCAAGCAGCTTCCGGTGATGGTGTGGATCCACGGTGGCGCATTTCTCGGTGGGGCTGCCACTGACTACGACATGCGCACACTGGCCACGAAGGCCCAGGCCGTCATCGTCTCGATCAATTACCGGCTTGGACCGTTCGGTTTTTTCCGTACGCAGGAACTGGCCGCCCAAAACGCATCGGTGAACTTTGGTTTGCAAGACCAGCAGGCTGCGCTGCGCTGGGTGCGCGACGAAATCTCTCGCTTTGGTGGTAACCCGGGCAACGTCACCATCTTTGGCGAATCGGCGGGCGGCATCAGTGTTTGCCTGCATCTGGTCTCGCCGCAATCGAAGGGCCTGTTCCACAAGGCCATCTCGCAAAGCGGTCCTTGTGAGACCCTCACAGATCGCACGGTTGCGAGCGTTCAGGACTCGGCCACGCAGCTGGCAACAACGGCTGGCTGCGCGCAAGGCCCAGGGCTGTTGGCCTGTCTGCGCAACAAAAACACCACCGAGATCCTTGCGGCACAGGCCTATGAGTTTTCTTTGCTCAAAGACAACACCAAGTGGGCACCGGTTCCAGATGGCATCACCCTCATCGCTGCACCAGATGAACTGATCCGACGTGGTGAGTTCAACCGCGTGCCAGTGATGTGGGGCACCAACCGCGACGAGGGGCGCTTGTTCGTGGCCGCTGAGCACTTGAAGAGCCTGCTTCCCCTGAGCATCCGGCAATTCGATCAGGCGCTTGACACGGCCTCTGGCGGCGACGGTGCCTTCAAGAAGAAGCTGGCCAGCACGTATTCCCCGTGGACCTACTACACGCTAGACCTTGCCCTGGCGGCTCTGCTGACAGACCGCTATTTCTCTTGCAACGCCATGAGCGACGTGCAAGCGATGCAGCAGTACGTGCCGGTCTATCACTATGAGTTCACGGAAGCCAATACCCCCGGCGTGCTTGATCCATACATGTTGATGGGCGCTTTCCATGGCGCCGAAATGCGTTTTCTGTTCCAGGCCAAGTTGCCAGGACCAACATTCTTGTGGCCCTTGAACAGCGCTCAACAGAAACTGGCTGACCAAATGGGTGCGTACTGGGGCAATTTCGCGCGCAGTGGCAACCCCAATGATGCCAGCCTGCCCAAGTGGGTCGAGGCCCGGTCAGATGCCAGCACTGCGCTGCTTCTGAACAGCCGTGGGATCTCAAGCCTTGGCATCGACAAGCTGCAAGACATCCACCACTGTGGCTTATGGGCTCGGCCCTGAAGCCTTCCCTGTCTGAGCCTTGGCATACTGAGCTGGGCTCACACCGGCCATTGCCTTGAACGCGCGGATGAAATTGGCAGCATCGGTGTAGCCCAGCAGGTTGGCCACATCCTTCACTTGCAAATGGCCCTCTCGCAGCCATCGGCAGGCGCGTTCGAGCTGTATTTCCTGGGCCAGATCGCGGAAGTTATTGGCCATGCTGCACTGGTTGGGCGTCAAGCCCTCTTACTCACGCCCGCGTGTCAGCGACGACAACGCGTTTGTGGAGTCACTGTTCAAGACAGCCAAGTACCGCCCGCAGTTCCCGGCCAAAGGCTTCGCCGATCTGGCCGCCGCCCGTCAATGGGCCAGCGAGTTCGTGCACTGGTACAACATGGAGCACCGCCATAGCGGCATCCAGTACGTCACCCCAGCGCAGCGCCACAGCGGCCAGGACATCGACATCTTGAGTGCTCGACATCGGCTGTACCACCACGCCAAGCAGCAGCATCCACAACGATGGTCTCGGCACACGCGCAATTGGGATCACGTTGCAGTGGTCACCCTCAACCCAGAGCGCGATCAGCCCGCAGCAGTGGTGGACAGACCCGCAAAAGTATTCGTCAAAGCTGCATGAATCAGGCGACAACTACCTTGACATTCACCGGAGGGCGAGGGCGATGCTGATGCGACCCCTCGAATCTCATCGCCGGGTGTCATCTTTCACGCGGCCACCGGCATCGATGCGGCTACCGTGGCCCCAGTGCAGACCACACTGCAAAAACGCATCCTGCGCGCCTTCGTTGCTCGGGGCCTGCTGGAGAACTGTGACGCCAAAGACATGCTGGGCTACAAACACAGCGGCTTCTCGGTGGACGCCGGTGTCTGCATCGAAGCCCACGACCGCGCTGCGCTGGAGCGGCTGCTGCGCTATTGCGCGCGTCCACCGTTTTCCATGGAGCGCCTACGCAAAGAGGGAAGCAAACTGGTGTACCGCTGTGCCAAACAGCGCAGCGAGCCCACCAGTGACAAGCGTGGTGCCAAGGCAGATGAGCTGCACCTCACACCGCTGGAACTGATCGACCGCATCGCCGCGCTGGTGCCACCGCCACGCACCCACCGGCACCGCTACTTTGGTGTGCTGGCACCAAACTCGCCGCTGAGAGCGGCGGTAACGGCGCTGGCTCAGCCTGCTGCGTCGCAACCAGCCACGGTGGAGACTGCACAACCTGGCGCGGGCGTACCTGGGGTGGCGGCGCCGGGCAACGCGGCCACACCCACACCCGAACCTGAAGCACGCCCGAAGCGAGCGGCGCATTACTTGTGGGCGGTGCTGATTGCCCGCATCTACGAGGCATTTCCGCTGCTGTGCCCCATGTGCGGTGGGCAGATGCGCATCATTGCCTTCATCACCCACAGCGCCGAAATCCGCCACATCCTGAACCACATCGGGGTGGAGTCTGCCCCCCCGCACATCACCCCGGCACGCGGGCCACCGCTGTGGGAGGGCTGCGACGCGCCGGTGGATGATGGTGCGCAAGGCGAGCCGGATTGGGATCTGGCAGCTCAACCCGACGAGGTAGACCAGCGCGTCAATTGGTGACCCAGTGAAGCGGCGGTATCCATCGCTGCGGGGAAGCAGCTGCGCGCGCGCCAGGCCCAAATGCATACTGCCTCCCAAGCTCTTGCCATTGAGCGGCAAGCGAGCGCTCAACCTTCCTTGGCCGAACGTGTTTCGAGGCCCAAAACTCGTGCCATACTTGGCCTCATGCGGTTGAATTTCCTATCCGTCCCCTGCGCGATCGAGATGTGCGCCTCGCGCCTGTACGCTTCGAGGTCCAGCGTTGCGCCTATCCGCGGGTGCTGTCCGTTCACCAGGCAGACCCAGTCCTGCGGATACAGCGCCTGCTGGTAGAAGCCCGCCTCCAGCCAGGGCAGGAAGCCGATGGCGAGATCCGCCTCGCCGTTCTGCAGGGCGCGCGCGGTGTTGCCGTCGATCCTGGCCGCTTCCAGGGTGATGCCGGGGGCGAGCGCGCGGACATGCGCCAGGATGTGCGGCAACAGCGTGACGTGGCTGGCATCGGTCATGCAGATGCGGAAGCGCCGCTCCACCAGGGCGGGGTCGAACGCGCCGGGTCCGACGGACAGCTGACGCAGGGCCTGCAAGGCCTGCCGCGCCGGCGCGATCAGTTCGGTCGCGCGCGGGGTGGGTGCCATGCGGTCCGACGTCCGCACGAACAGCGGATCGTCGAGCGCCTGCCTCAGCTTGCCGAGCCAGGTGCTGACGGTGGGCTGGCTTTGGCCCAGCTGCTCGGCCGCGCGGGTCACGCTGCCCGTGGTGTACAGCAGGTCGAACAGGCGCAGCAGCTTGGGGTCGAGCAGTTGGTCGTCCGGATGGATTTTCGTCATGGCTGGCGAAGGGTAATCCCGCGCGCGCCACCGGTCCGGCCTAGAAGCGCTGGCGCGTCCAGGCGGCCACGTAGTCGAACAGGTTCTTCACCGAGTTGGAGAAGTTGGCGGCCGGAACCCCGCAGTTGGCGCAGGGCGTGAAGCCGTGCGTGGCGCCTTCGATGAAGACCAGGTCCTTGTCGCGGCTGGCGGCGTTCTCGAACTCCTCTTCCGAATCGCGGATGAACAGGTAGCCGCCCATGCCGGCGAACATGACGGGCACGGAGATCGACTTCACAGCGCAGACCGTGTCGTTGTTGGTGCTGCAGTGGTCGATGCCGTCCAGCGAATTGGTGGAGCGCACGGCCTGCGTGCTGAGGAATGAGCGCAGCGTGAGCAGCTTGGTGCCGGTGTCGAAGGCGTTGGTGGAGTCCTTCGTGATCAGTTCGGGGGGCGCGACGGAGACCACGACCTGCTCGCTGATGGTGCCGTCGTTCTTCAGCAGCTTGCGCGGGGTCTTGGTGCGGCGCAGGCTGATGTCGGTGTCCAGGCTGTGCAGCTGCGATGCGCCGCCCGGGCCGGCGCCCGGGTTGCCACCGTGCGGAATGGCGAACAGGTCGTTGTCCGGGTAGGGGCCGCTGCCGGCGCGAATCGCCGCCATGCGCGCCAGCGCCTGGTCGATCAGCCGGTTCATGCGGCGCGACTGGGCGGCGAAGTAGCGCGCCTGGAAGTCCGGCGAGTACTTCGAGGAGCCGGTGGCGCTGTAGCCGTTGGCCGGCGCGTAGGGATCGAGGGCCGGGTCGAAGTCCCTGGGCGTTTCACTCCGCAGGGAGCCGTTGAGGCTGCGCAGCAGGATGACCGGCACGCCCGGGTGTGCGTCGACGAAGGCGATGCCGTCGGCGCGCGGCAGGCCCGCCAGGTCGGCGCGGCAGGGCACGATCTTGCGCGGGTCCTGGCAGAAGGCCAGGCCGTTCTCGGCCACGGCCTGGTAGAAGCTCAGGGTGGGCCCGCCGCCGCTGTGGGCGAGGAACAGCACCCGTTCGATGCCCGGTTGCCGGCGCAGGAACTCGACGCCGGCCTTGACGTCCAGGGCGATGCGGTCCCAGTCGACCAGCAGCTCGTTGTTGTCGTAGCGCGTGTTCATGCACAGCGCGGCGAAGCCGCGCCGGGGCAGTTCGGTGCAGCCGGGGTGCTGCAGGTAGTTGCCGGTGCGGTGGACGATCAGGAAGGCGATGCGCGGGGCGGGCCCGGCGTCGGGCTTGTAGTACATGGCCTTGGCCGGCCCGAGCATCATGAACGCGGGATTGCTCTGCGCGTGCGCGAACAGCGGGCTGGCGGTGAGCAGGAACAGCGCGAACGGTCGCAGCCAACGGAGCAGTTTCTTCATGTGCTTTTCTTGAGTGGGGACAAGTTGGCGATTCTAGCATCAATTGGTCGCGCCGGGAGCCATGTGCGCGGTGGCCTTATTTGCGTGGCAACAGCAGCTGCCCGACCTTCTCCTGCAGGCGTCCCTTGAGGCCGTTGGCGATCACGCCCAGCAGTCCCGGGAGCGTGAGCTCGAGGGTGACCGTCGTGTCGCCCACGTCGACGACTCCACCGACGGATTGACCCATGGTCGCCAGGTTGAAGCGCAGCCGGTCTCCTTCCCACTGCTGCCCGCCGGCCCCGCTGATGCCGGGAAGCTGCTGCAGCATGCGGGCGAAACCCTCGTCGATCCGGCGGCGCGCCTCCGCGCGGCCAAGCTGGTGTGGGATGGTGATCGTGATGGGTGACGTCATGGCGGCGGGGGCGAGTCGGTGCAGCTGCGAGGTTACACGCGAACGCCGCGACGATGCGCGATGCTGCCCGTGCGTGATCCGCGGCGTGTGCCAGCCGACGGCTTGATGCGCATCAAATTGCCCGGAGCCGCAGGGTCCAGCATCGCGTCATGAAGATCCTCCTCTTGAAGCTGGCCGCTGTCGCGGCAGCCACCGCGGTCATCGCGGTTCCTTCACTGGCCGACCAGCGGGTCACCCGCCCGGCCGAGCCCGCCAGGATCCTGCACCTGGACCAACGTTATCGGCATGACCACTACTATCCCGGCCCCGGGTTTGCGACGCCCGTGCTGCCAGTTGGCAGCATCGGCGTGAGCGGGCGCGACGGACAGTGGTTCTTCCATGCCGGCGTTTGGTTCCGGCCCGTGGGGCCCCGCTACATCGTGGCTCCGCCTCCACCCGGGATGATCGTGCCTTACCTTCCGCCCGCGCACGTGACGCTCTGGCTGGGCGGGGCGCCCTACTACTACGCCAACAGCGTCTACTACGCGGCGACGCCGGAAGGGTATGTCGTCGTTGCTCCTCCGCCAGGTGCCGAGCACGCTCGCGTGGCGCTGGTTCCGCCCACCTTCATCGCGTATCCGCGGCTCGGGCAGTCTGCTGCCCCATGTAAAAGACCGGTGGGGCATCTTCCATGCGCAGCCCTTTGTGCTCAATGAGCGCCAGGCGGGCGTGGCCATTGAAGGTGTCATCCGCCAAGAAAAGCTGGAGACCAGCCAGCTTGCTGTGGATACCCATGGCTACACCGACTTTGCCATGTCACATGCCCGTTTGCTTGGTTTTGATCTTTGCCCGCGGTTGAAGGAACTCAAACAGCGCCACCTCTTTGTGCCACGCGGCACCAAAGTGCCCGCAGAAATCGCTGCGGTGTGCGAAGCCAATGTCGACGTCGCTTTGATCGAAAAGCATTGGGATAGTCTGGTGCACCTGGCAGCCTCGGTCATGAGCGGACATGCCAGTGCGGTGGCAGCTCTTGCGCGGTTCGGTTCTGCCGCCCAGGGCGATCCAATCTATGAGGCTGGCGTGCAATTGGGGCGGTTGCTGCGTACGGCGTTTTTGGCTGACTACTTTGTCAAGGACGCTTTCAGGAACGAGTTGCGCCGGGTGCTCAATCGGGGCGAGGCTGTTAACGCCCTCAAGCGCGCCATTTATACCGGCCGGATCAGCCCGGCGCAGGCCAAACGTGTCGATGAAATGCAGGCTGTGGCCGATGCGTTGAGCCTGATGGCCAACATCGTGATGGCGTGGAATACCTCACAGATGCAGGCGGTCCTGGATCGCTGGTCGAACCGCCGCCAGGTCATTCCACCGGAACTGATCGGGAAGATTGCGCCCACCAGGCTGGAGAGCATCAACTTGCGGGGTGTGTTTCGCTTCCCGGTTGACCGCTATGCTGACCAAATCCTGCCTTCGCGGCCAAATGCATCGATAACTGGCACCAATGGATGAAACCGACCACGGTTTGACGCCACGAATCGCAGATTTGAAAGTGAACAGGAAAGTCAATGAAATCAACGATCTACCAACACCACCTCCGCGCCAGTGCTAGCTTTTCGTACCGTCACTTATTGCACTGAAAACGAGGAGACCCCGAGCCCAATTGGTCCAGCGCGTCGAGGACATGGAAGGACAACTGGCGCGGGAAGAAGCCCATCGAGTGTCGCTGGAGGAAAAGCACCAGCACGCGCGGGAAGCCTTGGAGCATTTCCGCTCTGCGGCGAGGGAGCAACGAGAACAGGACCAGCGGCAGTTCGAGCAGCAGATCCAGTTCCTGCAAGGGGAACTGCGCGCCGCCAAGGACACGCTGAATGCCAAGCAGCAGGAACTCATCCGCAGCCACGAAGACAATGCCCGGCTGTCGAGCGAACTGACCCAGGCTCGCAGTGAACTGCATCGCCTGGAAGGGGAGGCGCGATCGCTGCGCCCAGCCAAGGAG
The DNA here is from genome assembly GCF_010020825.1 of Acidovorax sp. 210-6. Lineage (GTDB taxonomy): Bacteria > Pseudomonadota > Gammaproteobacteria > Burkholderiales > Burkholderiaceae_C > Simplicispira > Simplicispira sedimenti. The sequence goes on along the minus strand of NZ_JAACJE010000003.1, from coordinate 49,051 downwards.
CAACTGGCTGTCGCCAACGAGAAACACCGGCAGCTGTCGGAACAGTTGCCCGTTTGCTTGGTTTTGATCTTTGCCCGCGGTTGAAGGAACTCAAACAGCGCCACCTCTTTGTGCCACGCGGCACCAAAGTGCCCGCAGAAATCGCTGCGGTGTGCGAAGCCAATGTCGACGTCGCTTTGATCGAAAAGCATTGGGATAGTCTGGTGCACCTGGCAGCCTCGGTCATGAGCGGACATGCCAGTGCGGTGGCAGCTCTTGCGCGGTTCGGTTCTGCCGCCCAGGGCGATCCAATCTATGAGGCTGGCGTGCAATTGGGGCGGTTGCTGCGTACGGCGTTTTTGGCTGACTACTTTGTCAAGGACGCTTTCAGGAACGAGTTGCGCCGGGTGCTCAATCGGGGCGAGGCTGTTAACGCCCTCAAGCGCGCCATTTATACCGGCCGGATCAGCCCGGCGCAGGCCAAACGTGTCGATGAAATGCAGGCTGTGGCCGATGCGTTGAGCCTGATGGCCAACATCGTGATGGCGTGGAATACCTCACAGATGCAGGCGGTCCTGGATCGCTGGTCGAACCGCCGCCAGGTCATTCCACCGGAACTGATCGGGAAGATTGCGCCCACCAGGCTGGAGAGCATCAACTTGCGGGGTGTGTTTCGCTTCCCGGTTGACCGCTATGCTGACCAAATCCTGCCTTCGCGGCCAAATGCATCGATAACTGGCACCAATGGATGAAACCGACCACGGTTTGACGCCACGAATCGCAGATTTGAAAGTGAACAGGAAAGTCAATGAAATCAACGATCTACCAACACCACCTCCGCGCCAGTGCTAGCTTTTCGTACCGTCACTTATTGCACTGAAAACGAGGAGACCAGGTAATCCTCTGCAGGCGATGGAAAGCCCGCATGCACGCTGGTATCCGCTTGCGGCAGCACAAGGGCTGCGCTGCCCAGCGGAACCGGCGTGGAGGCATGAGGGATTGCACTGTACATTCATACAGTTTAATGCCGGCGCTCGCCTTGCGCTTCATCGCCCCCTAGACTGCCGTCAAGTTTCCAGGGAAAGGACTGCCCATGTGCTACTCGGCCGCCGTTCGTGCTGACCACGCGGCGTTTCAACGCCTGTTCCCAAAGTCGCGCCTGGCGCTCAAGGATTTCTTCGAGCTGTACTGGCGGAAGAAGGCCGGTAAGCCGGTTGTACGGACGCCCAGGGCCATGGATGTGCAATTCGCAGATCCGCACACCCAGGACGAGCACGCCATCCATGACCTCATTGCGGCGCATGACGCTGCCCAGGTCATCGCCATCGAGCAGGACCTATTCAGGCAGCGCAAGCGCCAGGCCGACGCCATCCGCAGCTTGCAGGCCAAGACGACGAAGAAGGCCCAGGAGGACCAGCGCATAGCCACGGCGAAGATTGACCAGGCGCTGGCCCGCCTGGCGCGCTTGAAGCGCGGCGGGGGAGGGGAGGCCGATGCCCGGATTTTTCCGGGTTGGTGGGCGCCGGTGCTGATGATCGAGGACGGCGAGCCCGTGATTCGGCCAATGCGCTACCAGTGCCGCCCAGCGGGCAAGCCCGCTGCCTACGATACCAAGTACCCCGGCACCTACAACGCCAGGAGGGACAACCTGCAGGGATTTTGGCGCGGCCAGTTCGGACACACGCACGGCCTGATGATCGTGTCGGCCTTTTTCGAGAACGTGGCCAGGCACGCGGCCGAGGGACGCAAGCTGCTGCCAGGCGAGAGCCCGGAGAACATGGTGTTGAGATTCGAGCCACGTCCACCACAGGATATGTACGTCGCGTGCCTCTACTCGCATTGGACGAGTCCAGAGGCGGGTGAGCCCGATCTGTGGTCTTTCGCCGCCGTCACGGATGATCCGCCGCCCGAGGTGGCCGCAGCCGGGCATGACCGCTGCATTGTGCAGCTACGGCCCGAGCACGTCGCCGCATGGCTGACGCCCCAAGGGCGCACCCTGGACGAGCTTGACGGGCTGCTGGACGACAAGGAGCGGCCCTACTATGAGCACCGGAAGGCGGCATGACCCCCTGGTTTCGCGGGCGCGAAAGTACGCTGAACAACTCCCGGCACTCCGAGCGCCTGCAGCGCGGCCATGCTGCGCTGAACAACTCCCGCTCATGCAATGCGGTACGCTGAACAACTCCCGCAACCACATGTTTCCGATGTGCATAACTCTGTGGGTAAGCCTGTGGGAAATCGGTGGATTTCAAAAGTTATGTACGCTGAACAACTCCCGCGAACTTATCTCTTTAAAATCAATGACTTAGGCCTGATTTTCAGACTTATCCACGCTGAACAACCCCCGCGAAGTACGCTGAACAACTCCCGCCACCTGCAAAAAATACCGGCGTAAGTCCCCGTCAGCACAGCGAATTCACGATTTTGCGCGGCCCCCCCCTGTATTTCTCTCTCCTATACTTATTCCTCCTGTAGTCATGGGAGCCCGCCGCCTCTTGGGGCTTCGCCCCGCCGGCTCCTACGGCCCGCAAGCGGGCCTCCGCCCAGGGCCGCAAGCGGCCCTTCCCGCCCGGCATCCCCAATACCATGAATAGGCCCCCCGCTGGGGGGCAGGTAAAGGGCGTAGCGGCAAAGCCGCTCGCACTCCCCCCGGCTTCCAGCCCGCGCCTAGGGCGCTCCTCGGCGTGGGGCGTGCCGCCCCCCGACCCCCTGGGGCTGCCGCCCCCCTGTGCGCCCTTCGGCGCACGGGCACCCCCCGCGACAAATACAGAAGAAAGCGGCTCCCCTGGGGTCAAAACAGGCCCGCAACGGCCCCTGGAAGGGCGCTAGGCGGCCTTTCAGGGGAGAACACAGAAAACGGAAAAAATCGCACGCTAAGGCTTTGGCATGTGCGCCGAAGTCGCGCCGTGCTTGGGTTGTCGGTTGCGGTGTCCGGTTGGAGTACAGCCCAACCGGGCGTCAGACGAAGCGGCGAAAGAGCGTCAGAGTAGGGTCTTTCCCGGCATTTCCTGACGCCATCGGCGCGGCGTCTATGGCCTCAACCTGACACGCCAGCCCTTAGCGTGCTTTGTTGTCCGAATTCTGAGACGACCCCTTTCAGGGCTGAGGCAGGGGAGGGGTGCCCTGGCGTGCCAGGGCCGCTACGGGCCGTGGTGCCGATTTTGAGCGCTTGGCACCATGGCTCATCGGTGGCCACGGCCTGGCGCAATGGCGCTGGCCGCTGGTGTCACCGCCCTGGCCAGCTCGATATGGGCGGGCGACGGCGTGGCCGCCGCGCCAGTCTCGCGCCGAGCCGTGGCGTTGATACGAAAAAACCGCTTGTGTATCGTATCGTATTGCCGTATCATATCAATTCATATCTGTATTGATATGAAATACATTTGAACGATACGAAAGGGCAAATCATGGCGCGTCAAGGAATCACGTATGAACAGGTGTCCGCCGTGGCGGATGCTCTCATGGCTGAGGGCCTGCAGCCCGCGATTCGCGCCGTGCGCGAACGGCTGGGCTTCACGGGGTCACCGAACACCATCCACAAGCACTTATCGACGTGGCGCGAGGCCCGGCCTGTAGCGGCTGCCGCCGCTCCTGAGCTGCCCAGGGCACTCACGGCGGCTATCGCCGCCGAGATTGCGCGGACTGCATCGGAAGCTCGCGCAGAGATCGAGGCCCGGTTGGTGCAGGCCCAAGGCGAGGCGACCGACCTTGCTGCAGCCGGGGAGGCCCTGGAGGGCGAGAAGGACGAACTGATTGAGCAGGTGGCCGCTCTGACCAGCGAGCGCGATACCCTGGCGGGCAAGGCCGCGCAGCAGAGCGCCGACCTGGCCGACCAGGCGCAGCGCATCGAGCGGGAGCAGCAGGCCGCCGAAGCGGCCCGCGTCGAGCTGGCGACGGCCCGGCTCAAGATCGAGGCCCAGGCTGAACGCCTCGCGGAACAGGGCGCGGAGCTGGAGCGGCTGCGTCAGTTGCTGGAGGTCGAGGGCAAGGCGCGCATCGGTGCCGAGCAGCAGGCCGCCGTGCTGGCGGCCCGGCTGGAAGCTGCGACCGCCGATGCCCAGCGCGTCGGGGAGCGGGCCGAGCGGGCGGAACAGCTCGCCGCGCAGACAGCGGCAGCGCTGGAGAACGCCCGCGCCACTGCGGCCGATGCCCGCGAGAATGGCGCACGCCTGTCGGGTCAGGTGGAGTCGCTGCAGGCCCAGCAACAGGCACAGACCGGGGAAATCGAAAGGCTGCGCGCCCTGGCGGCCAAGAAGCCCAGCGAGCCGAAGCGGGCGGCGGGTCCGAAGGGCGGGGGCGCTGTGGCTTAACGCTCCAGATCCAGGGTCGGAGGGCGAATCTCGGCTGGTGCCGTGTCCCGTGCTTGCTCGCGCAGCGCGTTCTCTCGGCAGCGCGCTAGGACGATGGCGCGCTCCTTCTCGCTGAAATTCTGAGTGTCCAGGTGCTTGATGATCGCATCGAGTTTCGATTGCGTAGCCGGTGGCAGCTTCTCCACTTCGCGGGTGGCTCGAAACTGTGCCTGGTCGTTCTCGGGGAATATCTGCTGCTGGCGCGTGTTCTCTCGCAGGCCCTGGGCGACGTGTTCAGCAATTTGGGCCAGGCCCCAGGGTTGAAGCGGCTCATTCTGCTGCACCACCGAGTTCTGCCAGGCATGATTGAATGCCTGTGGGTTGTAGCCCTTGCGCTGGGCGACCGTTTCGACCATGAGGCAAAAAACCTCTTCGGCCTGCTCGCTGCGCTTGGTGTCGGGGTAGGCTTCCTCTACCGCTCTCCAATAGTTGTCCCTGAGTGCGCCGGGATGGTTCCTGGCCTCGATGATGGCTTCTAGAAGTGCTCGCTTGTCTTGCTCTGCGAAAGTATTGATGCCGGAATGTCCAATTCCTTCGTGGGCGAGGGTGGACGCAATTTCCGATTTGTCATGGTTGGCGGCAAGGGCCAAGGCAATTGTGTTGGTGCTTCGTGAGAAGGCGCCGAGCTTTCCGTTCCAGGCTTCAGTTGCTGATGTTGCGTTTTCCCCGTAAGCATTTTGAAAATCACTTTCCGTTTCTAGAATGACATAATTGAGATGTGCGAGTCCTTCGTATTCTTTTTTAAACTCGCTTATCGCGCTTTCAGTTTCTTTCCTGGAAACCGGCATTGGTTTTATTTTAGTTTGGGCTGAGATGTACTCGCACGCGAATTGTGTTTCCTTGTGGTGGTCGAGTGGTGTTTTCTGTGAATGTTCGCCCTGCGTATTCGTAGGTTACTGTGTAGCCGATGGGTCTACGTTGGTATGAAGTTTCATTGTAGTCTTGATAGCACCGTTGGTCTTGATTTCTGTTTCTGCCTTCTAGATAGTGTCCTGTCATGGCTCCTGTTGCTGCGCCTACTGCTGCTCCTGCAACGCGTCCGTTTCCTTTTCCGACTTGACTTCCGATGAGGCCTCCGGCGATGGCTCCTATTGCGGTTCCTGCTCCGTACTCGCTACTTTCTTGGCGGTTTTGATCGCACACCACGCGATTTGTTCTTGGTACTGTGTAGTTGCTGTAGCGTTCTCTCACGTCTACTACCCGCGCGTAGTCGTCAAAATTTGCTGCCAGGGCGTTTGTTGCGGCCAGCGCTGCGATGCAGACTGTGATCGGTTTTTTCATGCTTATCTTTCAAGGTTTGAGAAAGCATATAGTCTATTCATCTAACTCGGATTTTGTTGAATCACAACGTTATGTCTGTAATTCATTGAAACCGATTGGGTTTAATTCAAAAAGAGCATTTTCGCGTCCGCGAAAACCGGACGCCCCCGCCCCTGCGGGGCTTTGCGCTGCTCGCCTGATTCGGCTCGATCCCTGCGGGATTGCCCTGGCGGGCACAGCTCCAGGCCGCCTTGCTGTGCTCTAGGGGGCAATGCTTCGCATCTCCCCCCGCCGCTGGGGCTTCCCCCTTGGAAGACAGCAAGAAGGGCGCAAGGCCCTACTTGCGGGGCAATCCGGGGCATGTGCCCGAAGCCCGCGCGCTTGCGCGCGGGTTGGCCGGTAGGGGCCGGGGCGGTAGCCCTGCAGCTCGCTTTGCGAGCTGCACCCCGGTATCCCGGCCAAGGTATGCCCTGGCGGGCCTACGCTTCAATCTCTCTCGTGTTCGCTGCGCGAATACTCCCCTTGGTGCATTTTTGTAGCCCAACAGCCCTGTTTATCAGGGCGCGGTTTGAGGGCGGGGAAGTGCTGGGTGGGTGTTTCGCGGTGGGTGTCTGTTGCGTGTTGGCGCTGCTGGTGTTACGCCGCTGTGCGGCTACATGGGGCGTTGCCCCATACCCGGATGCTGGCCAGGTCTTAAGTGGGAGGTGATTTTGGGTTGCAATGTATTACACTTGAGCAACCTAATCAGGTTGACGGATAAAATGGGATTGGTATAATATCAATCATGGTGAACGGCAAGAAGTCACCATAACAATCTAGTCAAGTTAATGAAGGAGTTTGATATGCGTTTAGCAAGTCGTTTTGGTCGTGGTTCTAATTTGATTTACTCTAATAGCGCTTTGGCTGATGATGAAATCCGAGCGGTTGCACCTTCAATTTTTGCCGAAGCGGCGCATGAAAGCCGTTCGGGGCGATATACCTACATCCCGACGATTGATGTATTGCGCGGATTGCGCAAGGAGGGTTTTCAGCCATTTATGGCGTGCCAAACGCGCGTGCGAGATTCTGGGAAGCGCGAGCACACAAAACACATGCTGCGATTGCGCCATGCCGGTCAAATTGTCGGAAGGGAGGTTAACGAGATAATTTTGCTGAACTCCCATGATGGGACGAGCAGTTATCAAATGTTGGCCGGGATGTTTAGATTTGTTTGCCATAATGGCATGATTTGCGGGGAAGTTCAAAATGATATTCGCGTCCGCCACAATGGTGATGTGGTGGGCGAGGTTATTGAGGGTGCTTTCCGGGTTCTTGATAGTTTCGAGGCCATCACGGAGCAACGCGAGGCAATGCAGGGCCTGGCGTTAAATGACGGGGAGCAGGCGGCATTTGCGCGGGCGGCTCTGCAGCTCAAGTATGACGAGGTCACGGCACCGATAACTGAAGATCAAATTCTGATGCCGCGCCGTATCGAGGATCGTTCTAACGATATGTGGCGCACCTTCAACCGAGTTCAAGAAAACCTACTGAAAGGCGGTTTGCGCGGTCGTAATGCCTCGGGGCGTACTACCACCACCCGCCCGGTGAATGGGATTGATCAAAGCGTCAAGCTCAATCGAGCACTCTGGGTTCTGGCGGAGGAAATGCGAAAACTCAAAGCATGAACAAAGAGGGCTCGGCCCTCTTTGTAATTTATTATAAAAATACTTGATAAAAGTTTTGTGTTCTGTATTCTGGAGGTGTACGGTGTTATAGGTGATGCTATGAAAGTTAATGCAGTCAATGGTTATCGTTTTAAGGCGGGGTTTTTAAAGCTTGCAGGTGTAACTGTATTTTTGATTCGGATAACGTTGTTTTATATTCTTCTTTGGGTTCGCATCCCGATTGTTTTGGTGCTCCAGGCCGTTACGTCACTTGCTGCTGTGGCGTTTTTAATTATGGTTGTTGTCCGTGGGTGGTCTAATGCGTTTGATGTATTTTGGCCGCTATTGGTATTTTCGTTTTGTGCCTTTGTTTTGAATTGGGTATATGACGGCATATTGATGCTATTATCACCAGAAGATATTTTCATCGGCTTTTGAATTTCAATATTGCATAAAAATCAGTTTTCGCGTGCGCGAAAACTATGCGCCGCGCCCTTGGGGTCTTGCGCTGCGCTCTAGGGGGCAATGCTTCGCATCTCCCCCCGCCGCTGGGGCTTCCCCCTTGGAAGACAGCAAGAAGGGCGCAAGGCCCTACTTGCGGGGCAATCCGGGGCATGTGCCCGAAGCCCGCGCGCTTGCGCGCGGGTTGGCCGGTAGGGGCCGGGGCGGTAGCCCTGCAGCTCGCTTTGCGAGCTGCACCCCGGTATCCCGGCCAAGGTATGCCCTGGCGGGCCTACGCTTCAATCTCTCTCGTGTTCGCTGCGCGAATACTCCCCTTGGTGCATTTTTGTAGCCCAACAGCCCTGTTTATCAGGGCGCGGTTTGAGGGCGGGGAAGTGCTGGGTGGGTGTTTCGCGGTGGGTGTCTGTTGCGTGTTGGCGCTGCTGGTGTTACGCCGCTGTGCGGCTACATGGGGCGTTGCCCCATACCCGGATGCTGGCCAGGTCTTAAGTGGGAGGTGATTTTGGGTTGCAATGTATTACACTTGAGCAACCTAATCAGGTTGACGGATAAAATGGGATTGGTATAATATCAATCATGGTGAACGGCAAGAAGTCACCATAACAATCTAGTCAAGTTAATGAAGGAGTTTGATATGCAGAAAGGTGGTAATGTTGTTGGTCTGGTTCAGGCGCGAGTGATTTATAAAGTTATGCGTTTGCTGGACGAGGCTGGCGGGTTGTTGTCTTTGGAAGTTGGGGTTGAGTCTGATAAGGTTATTGTTTCGCAATTTTATGGTGATGAGGTGCGTATCAGTAAGCGAAGACTGGAAGGGGTTGATAGTGAGACTTATCCGGATCGATCCGCATTTGCTGCTGCGTATGGGATTGATGAATTTTCAGAGTCTCCATTTTCTCCCGAATAAAACCAAAAGCTATCAACCGGAATAATATTATGAACAATGTCAAAAATCGTACCGAGGAAATTATTAAGACTCGCCGCGATGTGTACGGCGACAGGGTAGAGCGCCGCCGCGATGGTTTGATTATGAAGGCCGCTACTCTGGAGAATCGAGCCAACAGCTTATTGGATTCGGCCCGCGAACGGGCATCGAGTATCCCCCTTGGGCAGCCAATTCTTATTGGTCACTATTCCGAAAATCGCGACCGTCGTTTCAGAAACAAGATTCACGACGATATGGGCAGGGGTTTTGGTTTGTTGAATCAAGCTCAGGATGTTTGTATGCAAGCCCAGGGTGTCGGTGGCGTGATTTCCTCCGACGACCCGGATGCACTGGTTAAGCTGCGCGAACAGTTGCAGCATGCCCAGGCTTCGCAGACCATGATGGTTTTGGTTAACAAACAAATCCGCAAGCACAAGGGCGACCAGGCGGCGACATTGGTTGCGCTGGTTGACCTCGGAATGACCGATGCCAATGCTTGCGAGGCCCTGAAACCCGACTTTGCGGGCCGTGTCGGCTTCCCATCCTACGCACTCAGCAACAACAACGCGAACATTCGCCGCATCGAACAGCGCATCAAGGAGATCGAACGCAACATGCAGGCCGCGGACGTGGAGCGCACCCTCGCCAGTGGCGTTATTTACCGCGAGGATGTGGCCCTGAATCGCATCATGTTCCAGTTCAATTTCAAGCCTGAGCAGGCGTCTCGCGACGTGCTGAAGCGCTGCGGGTTTCGTTGGGCACCATCCAATGGCGCATGGCAACGCCAGTTGAACAACGCCGGGCGATGGGCTGCGAAGGCTGTGATCGAGGCCCTTGTGCTGGATAAGGAACTCGGGGCCTGATCGAGTGCAGCGCGGGCCGTTTCGCGGACGAGAAACGGCCCGCACTCGCATGGGGAACACCATGAGCGAACAAGCAGGATTCGACTTTGGCCGTGAGGGGCCACTTTGCAGCTTCATCCAGCCTGCCGGGACATGGCTTGTTGCTGAATTCACGGCCGAGGAACACGCCGCCAGGTTGACCGCAGCCGAGGCCTGCGCCGCTTCGCTCGCTCCCGTGCTGCGCCCCTTTTACATGCGCGGAATCCGGGCCACCCGTGTCGAGCTGGAGCGCCTGGCGCCTCACATGGACAGCGGCGCAGTTTTCGGGCTTCATGCCATCGCCGTGACGGCCACTTGCCAAGAGGTGGACGAGCTGCAGCGCCAGGATCTGGCCGGGCTGGGCATCGAGCACAAGACACGCCGGGCAGCGGCCACCGAGCAGATGCAGGCGCTCTACGCGCCAGGCGTGGGCACTATCACCGTGCGCCCGCATACCGATGGTTCCAGATCCATCGGCTTCGCGCACTACAGGAATTCGGACATGCTTCCGAGCTATCGGGACAGCCAGCCCGTGTACGAGCTGTCGGAGGTGGTATGGGGGCCGACATACGCATCCCAGGCCATTGCCGAGGCAGGGGAGGGCATCGCCAGCGTCAAGACCTATCTCTATGGTGGCCGGGAATGGATCAACGATGGTGGGATGTATTTCAGCGGCAATGCATCCTGCGAGGCGTGGGCCATCACCAGGCGCGCATATTGGGATGGCGAAACCTACTCCTACCGTGACCAGGTGAAGGCATGGGACGCCGGGACGCTGGAGCGCGGCGACCGGCGCGGCCTGGTCGTGAAGGTGCGCGGCATCGAGTGCGTGTTGACCGGCGCGGCGACGTTCACCGACTACCGGCCAGCGGCCCAGGAGCCGCAGGCCTCGGGTGATTGTGTGGCCGAATGGGAGCCCGGCATAGGAAGCCGTGTCCGAGCCCGCAGGAAGTGCGGCATCGGCCCATTCGACAATTTCCCGCTGCTGGTGAAGAAGCGGGACGTGGTGGTGAGCAAAGGGGGTGACGTGGTGCTTTTCACGTGCGAGACAACAGGCCCGTTGACATCCTCACCGGCCTAAACGCCGGAGATTCCTTCTGCAAGACGGCGATGTCCCGCCGCGAGAATGTTTTTTGCTGCATTCACGTCCCGGTCGTGTACCGCGCCGCAGTCGCCGCAAACCCATTCTCTTATTCGCAAACCTGCTCTACCTTTCGGACTGCTGGCGGGAATGCTCCCGCAGCACGAGCAAGTCTGGGTGGTGTAGCTTTCGTTGACTACCTCGAAGACGATACCGGCCTGCTGGCTCTTGTATTCCAACATCGTCTTCAAACTGGCCCAGCCCGCATCCAGCGTGCTCTTGGCCATCTTGGTTTTGACCAGCTTGGTGCTGGCCACGTCGCCCACAAAGATGGCGGCGTTGTCCTTGACCAGCGCCGTGCTGAACTTGTGCAGCATGTCCTTGCGCTGGTTGGCTATCTTGGCGTGGATCGCCTTGGTCCGTTGCTTCTTGCCGGCCCGCTGGGCCAAGCCCAGATCGCCTTCGAGCTGGCGATAAAAGCGCCCCACGATGCGCTGGCCATCCGAGGCCACAGCAGCTTCCTTCAATCCCAGGTCGATACCGATGCTGGCAGTGCCGCTGCTGGCCTTGGCCTGCACCTTCACCACCACGTTCAGATACCAGCGTCCCCGGCTGTCTTCGCTGAACGAACCGGCACGCAACTCGTAGTCGCCCAGGCCGTAGCTGTCCCAGAGGCTGAACTTCTGGCCAGCAAAGGCGATTTGTCCAGCCTTGTATTGCAGCGCCCGAGCCTTGAATGGCACCCAGCCCAGGCTGTACTTGCTGGACTTGGGATTGGAGACACGCCAGCGCAGTTTGGTGCGCTTGAACTGTTTGCGGGCCTTGGCATAGTCCTCGCAGACCTGCTGCACGGTGGGAGAACCAATTTGCACGCCATCGCACTTGCTGAACCCGTTGGTCAGCTTTTGCAGGTCGTAGCCGGAGAGCCATCGGCTGCGTTCACGAATGGCGCGATGGCTGGTTTCGTTGCAGTAGTTCCACACCTGATTGACCTCGCGTGCCATCGCAGACAGCACGCGAGCGTGCTTGTCTTTGATGCGCAGGCGCAGGGTCTTGGTGCAATCCATGCTGCGTATTATTATTGGTCTATGAAACTGACGCAAGAGGCGCTATGGCACGTCCACGCAAGATAGATAGCGATTTAAGACACGGAAGGCACTGTGTCTTTGTCCTGCATGTGCATTTGGTATTCGTTACCAAGTACCGGCGCAATGTGTTCAAGAAGGAGCACCTGGAGGCCATGCACACCATCCTGGCCAGCGTCTGCAAGGACTTTGAGGCTGAGTTGGTGGAGTTCAACGGCGAACATGATCATGTGCATCTGCTGATCAACTACCCGCCCAAGGTGGCCTTGTCCAGCCTGGTCGCTTCGCTCAAAGGTGTGTCGGCCAGGTTGCTGCGAAAAGAGTTCGGGGATTTTCATCCCTGGCTCAAGCGCCGTGGTGTGCTGTGGTCGCCGTCGTACTTTGCTTCAAGCTGTGGCGGTGCGCCAATCGACATCCTGCGCCAATACATCGAAGAGCAACAAACACCCCATTAGGACGCCTGCGGCGTCCGCGCTCTCAACCCCGGACTGAACCCCGAGGCTTCTCGCGCCATTGGTGACTCGCAAGACGCGACGCAACGGGAGTACCTACACGGAGTTTCCGCAGTGGCAGGGCTTCTACGAAGCCGGTGAGCTGGAGCCCGACCTGTCCAGGGCGTGAGGGGTATGGGGCATCGCCCCATGTCTGCCCTTCACTCGCGCAGCGTACCCCATGGCATGGGGCGCAGCGCAACTAGCGCGCCTGGTGCCTGCCATGTCATGGAACGCATGAACATGCACAGCCGCATCCAGCAGCCAGCACCTGGGCGGGCGTTCATCGCGTGGCGCGGTACTCATGCAGGCATGCCCTGCCATCGCGCCTTGAAAGACAGGCCCGCCGCAGGCGTCCAGCCGCTGGCATGACGGCTACAGCTTGCCGAGGGCCAGGAGCAGGGCGCACACCACGGCAGCGCCGACGAGGCCGCCGGCGGCGGCCTCGGCCAGCCGCTGCCAGCCTGGCAGCGGCTGGAACTGGCTGGCCAGCGCACGCAGGCGCTGTGTCAGCCGATCCGCTTCATCTAGGGCGCTGGTGCGCCAGGCCTGCCGAGCGGCCTCCTGCATCGTCGCCATCAACTCCGAGCGCGTTTGCGTGACAACCTCGTGGGCGTGCCGTTCCACGGCTTCACGGACCTGCACCGTGGCGGCTTCGCTGAACTGCGTCACAGCGAGCCTGAAATTGTCAGCAGCCGATAAAAGCGCGGCTGTGCTGGCCTTTTCATTTTCTTCATGGCTTTGGACAATTCGGGCGGTGTTTTCCAGCCGAAGTACAAGCGCGTCAATTTCACCGAATAATTCGGCGGCAATTGCCTCACGAACAGTATTGCCCTTGCCTGTCATTTCACAAGCGCGGCATGGACGCGATCCATGTTTTCCGATGCCGTAACGGATAGACGCTTGAGCGCAATCATTTGGACGTAGCGCTCTTGCTCTTCCTTCTCTTTCGCTTCGCGCAGCTTTTGGCGGTAATCGGTTGGGTCATTAACTAAATCACCAAGAGACTTACCGAGCGCCTTCATGCGCTCGAAAACTTCATTCGTGCGGATGGTTGCATCATCGGATACAACACAAGCCTTTTCGCCTGCGGCCAGGCCGTAGATGCCTGGGAATTCATCGGATGGATTTTCATCAACATCCAGCTTGTTGAAGACGACTCGAATTTTATTGGAAGGAACACCAATTGCGCGCAATGCGCGAATGGTGTTTACCGTATCTTCCTGAACTTTCTTTTCCTTCACGGTAGGAACGATAAAAATATCAATTTCCTCATGAGAGCCATCATATTGCTGCATCATCTTCATAAAATCCTCGACGTTGGAAGCTCCAACGTCAATAATGGCTTCGTCCAGCAGCATTATGGCGTCGATCATCGAGCCGAATTTCTTTCCGCGTAGCTTTTCGACTTCAACGCCGGATGCGTCCGCGCCTGAGTTGATGGATTCAACCGAGTAAATCCGTGCGCCAGGCATGCGCGGTTTGAGCAGATGCGCCGAGATAGTGGTTTTGCCCACGTTGCCGGAGAAATTCATAACTGCGATTTTCATAAGACCCCTTTATTTACTTTGGCTTCGATGAATTTTTGCAAGTGCATCCAGATCAGGTGTGCTATTAACAATCTTGTCAATGGCACTTGGATCAGATGTTTTTGAATTGCTAACTGAGGGAGATTCCGAGTGCTTTACAAGCGTGCTATTCGGCACAGGTGCCGAAGAGTCCCGGCTTGCAGCACGTTTCTTTTCCCTATGAAGAAAATTCCTTAGCATTCCAATTGAAACGTCGATTCCATTTTCTTTCAGGACACGGACGATTTCAGATTGCGGCGCACCAGCGTTTTGCGCAGCAATGATCTTTGCGTGATAGGTGCGGAGTAGTGCCGACTTGCTCTTGTTGGATGCGCTGATGGCTAGCGCATCCAGGGCTGCGCCGGGGTCACTTTGCTTCGCTCTTGTCATGGGGTAATCCTAGCATCCAAATGTGATTAATTGATTATGAAATGCAGCGTAATTGCTTCAATATGCTACTAGCATGCTTTTCGCGGACGCGAAATGTAGTGTTGACATGGGTACGTCACATGATGACATGCTACGGCATGTGTGATGAGCTGCAAACATGGGTGCGATGGAATGCTAACGGGGGTGGCAAAGGGTAGGGGAGGTTGATTAGTGAGGGCAGGATACGCGCAAGCGCCGGTTTTTGTTTACAATCCGGGCGATTGCCCGAATTGCCTATGCCTCCCCCACCCCTTGCCACCCCCGATGAAGAACCCCGGAAGAAGGGTAGGGCTGCTGCCGCTGGCCGCTATCACAGCCTGATTTCGCGGGTGTCTGAGGCAGAGCACGCCGCGTTTTGTGCCTCTGCTGCGAGCAGTGGCGTGAAGCCAGGCAGGCATTTGCACAAGCTGATCCAGTCCTACCTTTCTGGAGAGAAGCCCTTGGTGCCCAGGGCTACGCCTGTGGCAAAAGCCAAAGCAACACCAGTCCTGCCCGGTGATTCCGAGCTGGAGCGTTTCGAGCTTCGGCTAGCTGCTTTTCTCAAAACTGAGGTGAAGCAGCGCGCAGCAAAAGAGGGCATGTCGTCCTCTGAATGGGTTGCAGCTTTAATTCAAACGGTCGTTGCTGTCGATCCAGTTTTGACGGAACGAGAAGCCGAGGCAGTCAGTTTTGCCAATCGTGAGCTTGCAGCGGTAGGCCGCAATCTCAACCAGATTGCGCGCAGCATGAATAGAGCTGAATTGATAGGTGTTAATTTCTCGAAAGATGAGATATTGACATTGCAGGGTATTTCGATCCTGAACAAGAAAATAGAAAAGCTACGTTCAACAATTTTATCTCTTATCACTGCCCGTAATCGGGCGTGGGGTGTCGTTGATGACCCGGATTCTTGAGCTGCTTTTTCAAGAATCCGGCGACCCTGGCCGGGTTAAGTCCAAAGCCAACAAGTCGGGGAAGTTGCGCAGCAGGGCAGGGAAGCGCAGCTCGCGTGATTCAGCTTCTGGTGTTGCGTCTGGTTCATCGGAAGTGATGGTGAAGATTTCCGGGTATGGAAATGGCGGGGCGCACGCCAAGGCCCATTTAATGTATATAACCCGTCACGCCATGGCGGATAAAGAAAAAGTTGCCATTGAGAATGACAAGGGGCAATTGTTCGATAACGTGGAGGATGTTAAGCAGCTATATGAGGACTGGAGCCGTGATATAGATGCAAATAAGAAGCCTGGACATTCAAAAAATCAGCGTGACACCATGCACATGATTCTTTCAATGCCTGGCAAGAACAACCCTGACTTGTTGCGCGATGCTGTAAGGGACTTCGCTGCTGATGCTTTCGGGCATAACCATGAGTATGTTTTTGCCCTTCATACTGACACCGACAACGACCATTGCCATTTGGCGGTGAAATGCCGTGGGTTCAATGGCCGTCAACTGCATGTGCCAAAAGGCCAGGTGCAGCAATGGCGGCAGGACTTTGCTGAAAGGCTGCGCGAACGCGGAATTGAAGCCGAAGCGACACCGCGCAATATGCGTGGCGTTGTTAGGAGGCCGGAAAAGCAGGCGCTACGCCATATTGATGATCCCGAGCCGCCGAAGGGCAGGGCACCGCGTCAATCCAGGGTCATGAAATCCCGCCTGCAGGAAGCCGAGGCTGCGATGCAGGGGGAGGGGCCTGATAGGCCCTGGGAGGCCGCTGTACGGGCTTCCCAGGGCCGCACAAAGGCCACGTGGCTCAGGGCCGCCCAAGACCTCGAAACGCGCCCTACGGCCCTGAAAACCACCGATGGAAAGGAACTCAAGAATGCCCGAATCGACTACGGCCGAATCGACCCTGCAGCCGCCCGTGCTGGACAACGCCGAGGTGCTGCCGTCGCCGGCATCGACCCAGGAAGAGAACGACGAGCCGATCTATATCAGCCCGGTGGTATCGAGCCTGTCCATCGAGGCCCGGCCCGACCCGTCCCCGGCCTGCGAGACGTGCCCCTTGGCAATGTGGCACGCGACCAAGGACGAGCTGCGGTGCTTTTGCGGGAGGATGCACGCCATAGTCTGGAGGGCGGGCGACACGCCGATTCTGAAATGCGACGGCCGCGAGCTGGCGTTGTTGCAGATGAGGCAGCGCGAGGAGCAGGGGGGGGGCTGAGCCTGGCTGACCGCAATCAGATGCTCGCCTCGCAGATCCGCCGCTTCGTGGCCACGATGCCCGAACCAATCACCGCCCATGAAGCGCTGCAACGTCAGATCCGCTCGCAGGTGGACGCAGCAAGGCGCGTTCAACAAAGAGCTGTTGAGCCGCAGGACATGGTGCATCGAGGCGTGGCCGCTGAACACAACCAAGGGGGCCAGGATGCCGGTAAAGACAATGGCCGCAGCCGGTAAAGCTGCCCGCGTTTTCTTCGCGCTGGCCCTGCTTGTCGCTGCGGGCATCGCTCGCGCCGAGCTGGCTGGGCCGGTGGTGGCCGTCCTTGATGGTGACACCATCGACGTGCTGATCGACCGCCAGCCTGTGCGCGTGCGCCTCGCGCAGATCGACGCGCCAGAGAAGCGCCAGGCCTTCGGCACACGTGCGCGCCAGGCGCTCGCATCCATGGTATTCCAGCAGAGCGTGAAGGTGGCCGATGCTGGACGCGACCGTTACGGGCGTGTCCTGGGGACGGTGTTTGTTTCAGGCAAGAACATCAACGCGGCCATGGTCGAGCAGGGAATGGCCTGGGTGTATCGGCAGTACGCAAAGGACCAGGCGCTTTTCGCTCTAGAAAATGAGGCCCACAAGTACAGGCGCGGGCTGTGGGTTGATGCCAACCCTGTAGCGCCTTGGGAATTCCGTAGGCCAAAGTCCGTGACAATTAACTGAATATGCACCTTTAAATCATCACTCATGTGCTCATGTTGCTGACCTTGCATATTCTTAAATTCCAGCCGGGGGAGTATCGCGCCCATGTCATGGAGGGGCAAAACCACCTTGGCGACTACGACTCAGACAACATTGTTGAGGCGATCCATTTGGCTGCTGAAAACCCGCTCCCTGAACTAGCGGGATTTCATGTCTGGTACGAGAACATTTGCGCTGGAAGTGTTTCGGTGGAAGAGATGCGAAAGGATGCGGATGTGCTGGCTTCACGTCTTGTTGAGCTGCACGCCAAGTTCAAAATCGAATAGTGTTTTTTCTCGGGCGCGAAATCCAACTTTCCTTGATGTGGCGCCAGCGCTTGCGCGGCCGGTAGCCAGGTGAGCGTGACACAGCTACACTCTATGTAATTCGTTCATTTCAAACAATTGCAAGAGTGGCAAAGCCCCCAGTTATCGAGGATCGGCAGATCGAGCATCTGCTGAAAGCGACAGCGGCATACAGCCGCGTTCCGCTGCGCGACACCGCACTGCTTCTGGTTCTTTACGGCACGGCCTTGTCGGTCACCGAGCTGGCCACCATCACGGTGGGCGACTACCTCGATGCCAAAGGCAGCGTGCGCATCGCAAGTAAGGTGCGAGTCGATGTGGCGCACAACAGCGAAGAGCGCCCGCTTTTCTGGTCGAACAAGCGCATTGTCGCGGCGCTGGATGCCTACCTGGCATGGCGTGTGGAGCGCAAGCAGGGCATCACGGTGAAGAAGGGCGCCTACCGGGGGCTCGACCCCGAAAGCGCCTTGTTCCTCACCGAGGACGGCGGAGCCTACTCGCTGACGAAACGAGCACTACCCTCCGGGGTGCTGAGCTACTCCTGCAACTCGCTTGGCGCCTACATCTCGCGCCTTCATTCGAATGCCGGGATCGAGGGCGGAAGTGCTCAGTCGGCCCGCCGCACTTTCGCTGTCAAGCAGCACCGGCAGGGGCGCGATCTGGTGCACATCGCAGCGATCCTGGGGCACAAGAGCGTGAGCACCACCAAGCGGCTTGTAGAGGGCGATCCAGTGCGCCTGGCCGACATTGTGGCGAGGGCTGTGTGATGACGGGACAGGAACTGGAGGCCATCCGCGAAAGCCTTGGCTACACGCAGGAGCAGATGGCGGATCGTATTGCATGCGACTACGTGGGCTACAAGCGCTACGCCACGGGCGCCAGGGCTGTGCCGCGCTACATCGCGCGCAATGCTGTGCTGCTGGAATTCATCCGCGTGAATGGGCTGCAGAAAAGACTGGACAAGGCCCTTGACGAGTAGCCAATGGCTACTATAATTAAGCCATCAAGACCAAGGAAACCAATGAGCAAGAAGTCGTATGAGAAGGCCAATTTCGCATCGCCGAAGGGCAGGGCGAGTTTCAAGTGGCCTGCATGGGTCTGGAGAGGCGGCGAAATATTGGCGGGACTGTTTGTCGTCGGGGCACTCCTGCGCGTCTTGCCGGATCTATGGGCGGTCATTGAGGCCTTGTTGTCTGGGCGATGAAGGAAACCTGCGCCATGGAAACTGCAGAGCTAACAGGCCCTGATCTGGCCTACTGGGTTGCACGAGCCAACATGTGTGGCCACGCGCAAGAAGGCAATGTGCTGCGACGGCACTATGGTTCGGCAAGCCGAAATGACCCCGGCGCAGAGCCATCAATGCGGGCGTTTGTGTGTCAAAAAATTGGCCCTGTTCTGCCCGTCCGCAGTGCATGGCATTGAGGAAACCAAACATGCTCAAGGCCCTAGATTTCGAAATCCTTCGCGATGTGATGGCTAGCGGGATCATCAAAATCCCACTGACTCGGAAACCCGTTCGAGTCGGCACGTTGATTAACGAGGAAGAGTTCAAGCGCGACCAGTACCTCATCCACAACAGGACCGTGTTCTTTGAAGATCGCGTTCATGATTGGGATTGGCAGGATGGTCAGTTCCGGTACTACACGCGGGTGGCAGAAGTCGCGGATGTGGTGGTGGTCTATGCGCTGGAGGAAGTGGTTCCTGTGGCGCGTTTTGATTCGATGACAGGCAAGCCGCTTGCGCAGTAAATCGAAGGAAAGCGAAGCCATGTCGAGCACGCCGAAGTTTCTACAGAACCCCACGCTGCGCAGCATCCAACTGCCAAACGGAGGGCCTGTTGCGACCGCAGAGCGTTTGGGTGAACAGCACTACCTCATCTGGATCAACGGCACGCCCGTGACGGAAGTGCAGTGCATCCCTACGGACTCGGATCGATGGTACTGGCGTGGTAGTCGATTGAACTGGGAGCGCACACGGATGAAGGCCATCGTAAATGGCCGTGTGCGTCGCATGAAAAATTGCACCCTGGATGGCAAGCCACTGGAGGCCTGGAGCGATAAGGCACAGGTGGCCATCGGCAAATCAGAGCAGGCGCAAGAAGCCCGCCGCTTCCAGATCGCCGTTAACTAAAAGGAAAGAGAAGGATGCACGCTCCCGTCGCCAAGCTCGCAGCGCCACCGCACTACTACCTTGCGAGATACGTCCCGCAATTCGAGGAGTTGGTGCTTGAGCACATGCGAGGTCTTCCATCCGTCGAGTGGAAAAGACTAAGAGAGGCAGCAAAGCGCTGCACTCAGGACGAAGCGGCAATGCCTGATTGGACCAAGCTGAGGACACTGGACTCGCCTGAGGACCTCGTACGTGAGGCGTGCTGCGAAGCAGGCGCAACTCTCATCGACGTTCTGCCTCGGCGTGGTGCGATGACAGTCATCGGTCTTATTGGTGGACAACCTGTCCTGTACTGCGAACCAAGCGGCGTGTACGCATGGTCTGATAGTCCATTTGAGGGCCCAGTTCTGGAAATCTGGGCGTCTGCTCCAGCTTACCCGCCGGGGTGGTTCGGTTCCGCAAATTAATCGAGGAAAGCATGCCCGAGTCGTTTGCCTTTACCTTGCCGGTCAACCTTGACGAAGTTGACGTTGCCGATGACGTGCATATTGCTGGCCATCTTTTGCAATAGATGCAATCTATCTTATGTTAAACGCGATAGCTGGTACGCCTAGTTTTTCGCGATGATGAAAGCCGTTCGATCCTTGCCCGCAATCCACGCGGGCGGCTTACCCCGGCCTGACCAGGTTGCGCCAGTTGCGGGATCTCGGTATTTGGGTTCTACGCGCGGGCGGACGCGGCGGACTCGTAATTGCCTATCCGTTGGCATGATCTCTTGCATCGTGATGCCATAACGATCCATGGTTTCACGGATCTGTTGAATGGCTGCACTGAGTTCTTGTGCGCGTGCATCCTCGATTTTTTTATCGAGTTCCGCTCGTTGCATTAGGAGATCTTGATAGGTTGTCATCGTGAGTTTTCTGAAAATCCGCTGTCGTATGTGGCGCCGGTTTCTGAGAATGTCCACGTCGCTGGCGACAGGACGTAGCGCATTGTATGCAGTCCGTCCGTCGCGATGAAGTCACGTTCAAGACTGTGCATCCTGTAGATGTTACCGACTTTCGTTGTTGCGATGCCTTCACCGCTCAGCCGGCTGAATTTGTAATTGGAACCTTCGCGGCCTTCGAACAGTGTTCGTTGGGCATAGACCCATGCTTTCGTTGGACCGACTTGTCCCGAAGCGATGTAGTCGGCGCTGGTCACCGTGCCCGCAGAAAATTTGTCGTTGGCACATCCGCTGAGAACCAGGCTTACGATTGTGGCGGCTAGCAGCGTGTTTTTCATTGGCGTTTCCATTTTGTTTATCTTTCGAGCTCGTTTTCGCGATTTGAGCTTTTGCCCGGTTCTTTCTCTTTGGTTCGCGCTTGCTCTTGTTCCCTGACGTTGATTTGCGGGATGTGACCGCGTTCTATAGACTTGGCTGCGTTATGGCTGATGCGGTTCATCACGACACGGGTTTCTTCTTCACTTAAACGCTCTTTCCCCGCTTTGCGGCGTGCTGCTTCGACGCCTGCATAGACTGCCGCAAGTTCTGGGAATTCCTTTATTGCTCTTTCGGGTGTCGCGCTCTTGAAGGTTTCAGCCATTTTTTGGTCGCGCGTGCGTTCGCCTTCAACTGAGTTCAATTTTTCGCGTGCGCGAAAATCATCCTTCTTGATGGCTTCCAACTTGGCCAAGTCTGCATCGTTTGGGGTGTAGCCGCGAACGTGCATGCCTTGTGAGGCCGCTTTGAACCACACTTCGCGCTTGAACGACTCAGTTCCAGTGACGCGAATTTCGTCCCAGCCTCGTGCTTGAGCGATCTTCACCATAGATTCGGCTACTGCGGGGCTGTTTGTTTGGGTTTCGAGCTTGTTCCCTCGATCTTGAAAAGCCACGGCTTCGGGGTTGCGCTGAAAGTGGTACTTATCGCCGACCTTGATGTATTTGGCGGCCACATCGGGCGGGATGAGGGGTAGGCGATCTTCCTCGGCGGTGCTGAAAATCTCATCGGACTGAACTTCGTTGTCCCCGCCGTCCACGCGTGTGCCCTGCTCTCTTTCCCGTTTGCCCTTGGACACGGCATTGATGGCCTCTTCACGCTGTTCTGCGAGCTGCTGCCGTATTGCATCGGATTCGGCGGCGCGCTTGGTCGCCAGGGTTTCCATGATGCGAGGATCAATGGTGGCCATGTCTGCGATCTTGCGGTCCTCTTTTTCGATGATTCGACGGGCGTTTTCTTCGGGCGACAGGCCGCACTCAAAGGCCAGGGCCGACCCTTTGAGGGTGCCCTTGGCTTCGCCTTCGAGAATGGCCTTGGCGTTTTTGTCGCCTACCGCGTCCTGTAGCGTGTCGGCGGTCAGGCCTTTCAGTTTGGACACGGTTTTGCTGTCAAGTGTGAACGTCACGTTGTACGACGCTGCGCGCCCTTCCCTTTCGACTCGCTCAAACCGGACGGCAGTGGCGGGCTTGCCATCTATTTCCATGGCGCCGACCAAAGGGGTTGAACGATATTGACTTGCCTCGTTATTCAATATTGAGCTATCCATAGAAAACATCCTTCAAAGATTCGATTGTGAATTTTAGAAATGAAATCCCACTTCTTTGCACGCTGCATCTGCAAATTCGTGTAACTTTTCGACAGTTCGCTCCCCTTTTGGGGGTGCCTTGATGTTGTCGAAATTCAGTGCGAAATTTATTTCTGCAATTTGTGGGTAGTCCTCTGCTGTGAATGGCCTGGTTGCGGGCTTGGGTCTTTCTATTCTTTCGATGCCACCTTCTGCAGCGGATATGGATTCCTGATAGAACTCGACGTTCAGAATTGGTACAGGGGCGGCAAGCTCTCCGCGTCGCATGGCCTCGCTGAGTTCGGCTTGGTTTGGTAATCTTTTCCCCAGAGCTGCCAAGTATGGAGAGACATCCTTGAGCCTATCCATGAATTTCGCGTCCGCGAAATATCTGATCTTCTTTGCTTGAATAGGCAATGTGTTTTCCAAAACAACCAACTCTGCGTCTTGACCAAGGGAGGTGATTTCCTGCGGCAAAAGCAATGCGCGACGTTGGTCACTGACGCTTTCTGAGTGATTTTTCCGTTTGAATATCTCGGTGTTTTTGGATTTTGAGGCGCTTTTGACGGTTGTATATCCAAGCCATTCGGAAATGTCTCTCGCGGTCGAGATTTCGGAGGCCTTTGGCGGGAAAACGATATTCAGTGCGTGATTGGTTTGGAAAGTCTGAGCAGCATCCTTGCCGTACACATCCACCAATTGGGCTGGACTTTGAATGATGGGCATCATTCGGAGACCGTAGCCAGCAATGAAGCTGATACCCTTACTCAAGATGTTTACCTTGCCCATGGCGGTAAATTCGTCCATGAGAAGCAGGCATGTATGCTTCAGTTCGGGGTTTTGCTGTGGCAATTCGCGCGTATTGAGGTCGATGAGCTGCTGAAAAAACAGATTGATAAGCGGCTGCATGCGCTCCAAGTTGTCGGGGGTGATGCCAATGAAAACCGACATCTTTTTCTTGCGCAGATCTCGCAGATCAAAATCGTTCGCGCTGGTCGCCGCGTCGATGGCCGGGTTCATCCACAGCTCGAGACGGGACCGGAAACTGGTCATGATCCCGCTGCGCGTGTTGTCGCTCGCAATGGTGGTGTAACTTTGAAGGCCGCGCACGCAGGCGCCCGTGAGGGGTGAATTTGCGTCGCGCCTATCCTTGATCGCCTTGTCAAAGTGATCCTTGCCATCGCCATCGGTTAATGTTTCGCGCAGTACTTGGCCGAGCGTGACGGGCTTTCCTGACGATTCAAGGAGGTATAAAACGACACCAAGAAACAGACTGCGTGGGGTTGCTGTCCAAATCGGGTCGGTGCCTTGCAGATCAGGGAAGATCATGTTGGCGATCTTCTGAATGTCGTCAATCCGTTTGCCGGGTTCTTCGCTGATGTAGCCCAAAGGGTTATAACGATGCGTGCGGCCATCCGCAGCACCAGGGTTGAACAGGTAGCAGCGCTGACCGTATTTGCTGCGGTAGCCGCTGGTCAAATCCCAGTTCTCGCGCTTTATGTCGAGACCGACAACGCTTTGTGGCCAGGTCAATAGATTTGGAATGACCACAGAAACGCCCTTCCCGGAGCGTGTCGGGGCCGATACAAGGACGTGCTGCGGCCCGTCGAACATGAGGTAGTCTGCCCCCTTCTTGCCCACGATGATTCCTTTGCCGTCCACCAGCCCGGCCTTCTTGATTTCGTTGGCTGATGCAAAGCGGGCGTCACCGTGCAGACTGCGTTTGCTGGGACGCATGAACAGGACAATCGGGGCCAGGAGTGCAACGGTGCTGATTGCTGCTCCAATCCATAACCACAAGCCGACCCTTTTTTGATCGCCGAAGTGGGCAGCGTATTGGATGTAAGTGATGGGTGTGGCTGTGTTGTAGTCGCGCCCGATGCCCACTAATACGACGGCGCCCGCCAGGTACAGCCAGGCCAAGGCAGCACCTAGCAGTAATGCCGTCATCAGTACGGGCTTAGGCCATTTGTGATCGTTTAAATTCAGGGTCATAAAATATTTCTCGGACTTTCCAGCGATCCATGTAGACAACCACGTCAATCGTCGTATATAGGCGACGCTTTATGTCTTGCGTTTCGAGGTGGGCGCCGGTTCTGGAGTCCTTGATGAACGCTGTCAATTGCTCAAAGGTTTCCCAGGCGCCATTCGCGTGCATCGTGCTGATGCTGCCGGGGTGTCCGGTGTTGATGGACTTGACGAATTCCCATGCCTCGTCGCCGCGCAACTCGGCCAGCAAGATGCGGTCAGGCTTCATGCGTAGGCATGAGGCCAGTGACTGCTTCGCTGTTACTTTAGAGCCGCCTTCATCTTCCCGTGCATACAGCAAGTGAACTTTGTTGGGTACATCGCCCATGAATAGTTCATGCACATCTTCGATCGTGACGAGGCGCTCATCTTTCGGAATAGAGTGAATGAGGCTACGCGTCAGGGTTGTTTTGCCGGAGCCGGTTTTGCCAGTGATTAGCAAATTTCTTTTTTCTAATACGGCACGATGAAGGAAATTGCGGATATGCCCGTCGTTTTTAAGTTTGAGCAGGTCTTTTTCGAATTGGCGAATGCCGTCATTGATGCTGAGAACATCGGAGAATGTGCCGCCCGCTTCGAGTTCGTCGAGTGTTTTGTCTGTGATGCTGGGTTTCCGGATTGTGATCGATACCGTGTTCGGGAGACATGCGGGGGGGATAATGACTTGTACTCGTTCGCCGTCAGGCAGCGTTGCCGAGAGTATCGGCCTGTCGATTGAAATATCCTTTTCGTTGTATGTGGCAATCAATTGCGCTATGTGTAAGCAGCTTTGAAATGTCAGCTCCGGCGCTGGGTGGGACTGCCAGCCGCCAGGCCCTTCTGTCCATACTTCGCCGGGCTGATTTACAGCAACTTCGGTAATATCTCCCTTGAGATATTGCTGAATGGTTTTTAGGTAGGTATCCAGCATCGCCCTGCGCATCAGCTTTTCGCCGCTGAGCGCAGGGGTTGATGCCGATTTATCAATAATAGAGTGACTCATTTCGAAATCACTGTACGGCACGCAAGCCGTAGACTTGCGAAAAATCCAGATCCCGCGCAACAAGGATCTGAATGTGCTCACCTTGGTTAACGTGCATTGTTGGTGGAATGTTGGCTTGATCTTTCAAGATGGCGCTAACTACTTGTTCCCCTGATTGGACGGTTCCGCCGTAGATGTTGTTGATATCCCCACCAGCGCCGTCTTTCTTCGTCCTGTTATTGACGACAGTGTTCACCGTGTCTTTGATGAAGCTCGTCAATATTGCTGCGCCAAAGCGCTCCCAGAAATGGTTATCGACATAGCCGCTGATGCCGCTACGTCCGAGAGAATCGGTTCCTGGAGAATTTAGGTTCACCGCTACACCAGCGGGTGTCTTTGCGCGTGTCCACAACAGGAACATTCGGGCTTGTCCGCGCTGTAGTGCACCCGCGTACTCGCCTACGAGCTGCGTGCCTCGGTCGAGCAGTAATACGCGCCCGTTATCGGAATAGACATCGCGTGTCAGTCGGCACGTTGCCATGCCTGGCACCGATGAGTCGATGGCGGTTTCCAGGGCGCAGTCCAGTGTTGCCCCTTTTGCGAGCAGGTAGTCCCGGCGCGGGAGAACTGTCGCCGCCACTGCTTCGGTTACTGTGGGTTTGAGGCGCTGGCCAAGCGTGGATGGCCCGCCGCTGGAGGAAATGGAAATGGCGTCGCTTTGTGCGCCATCTATGGTGCTTCCGTCGGGGGCTACAAAGCCCCCACCGGCGCCCGGCCCCGTGAGCCGCTGCATCCGTTCCAATTCCATGTCCGCCCGGCTGGGCGCCGTTCGCCCTGTAGAGCTTGGTGACGCGCCTCCTTGCGCAACCAGGTTGCCGCCCATTTTGCGTTTCATCACATCGTCCTCGTCTTCCGGCTCTGGGGCTGTTGCGATTTGGGCCACTGGTGCGGGTGGTTTTGGGGGCGGCACAACCAAAGGCGGCAGTCTATTGCTGATTTTTGCGTCGTCGGTTTTCTCTGCCGGTGCGCTGGGCGTGCGAGTCATTGCCAGGACTGCCGCCAGTGCGAGCAATCCCATAAATGCATAGCCTGCTGTGGTGACGAGTTTCGAGTTTCGCCTACGGGTTAACGATGGGAGGTCGGCATTCGCATCAAAATCGCCATCATTTTCTTGGGCATTGAAGTCTTTATTCTGTCCGCGCCAACCATCGTTTCGTGCCGAATTTTCCATGTTTGATGGATTGGCGTCGTCCTTATTATCTTGATCGCGGCTCATCAGTTCACCTCCTTTATGACGCGCTCCACATCGGGGGCGACAGTTCCCGTCAGGTTGTTGTTTCCACCAGCACGGTCGTATGACTTGTTCAAAATGCTTGCGACGAAATGGCCCTTTCGCAGAACGAACTTTTCCGCAAGTCGATGTATGACTATAGTGTTTCCGCTAACCACATTCGTGTTGACAAGAGATTCTTTTCCATTGGTGTCTGTTTCGTACACCGCCGGCATTTCAGAATTATTATTAAATATTAAATATGTGAATCGCCCGTCGTCGTATGCCCCGTTGGGCGTTACTTCGGTGTGGCCCGCGACCCAATAATCTAGATTATGACCGGCCTTTGAAGGTGCTTTTGTCAGTCGATTCTTGATGTCTTCGCGTTTCAGACGTTCCGCTTCGGCTTTTGCGCGGGCATTCGCATTTGCGGTTTCTTCATCAACATAGCGGAAGGATAGTGAATAAACCAGATCGCGATTAGCCCATGCTGTTTTATGCTGTTTCTCGTTGAGGACAACAACGACAAATTGGTAGGTTCTCTTATTGGTGACAACCGTTATGTTCGTGTCTCCTTCTTTTGCGGTCGGTTTAATGAATAGATTGTTTCCGCGAGGAACCACTTTCCATGCCAGGTCGTCGCCTACCGCCACATCTTTAATCTGCTCTGCCTCACTAAATTGGACGTGTGTTGATACGCCAAAAAATGTATTAAGCCGCACAACTCCCTTCGGGTCATATGTCACGACCCGCACACGAGCATCAGACGCACCTGCATCTGGTAATGTTTCGGCCAATGAATAGCAGCAAAGCATACTGAGCGCACTGGCAACTATCATTTTTTTCATCATTAGTTTGCCCTGGGTTGATGGTTATTAATAGGAGTGCTTGTTGCCACAGGCTGGCCGTTAACCTGCTGTGGAATAGGCTGCATTTGAGGTGGGGGTAACACTGGCTGCTGCACCGGGATGCCGGAAGGGGGTGCTGTGACTTGGATTGCCGGGGCGGGAGGCGCGATTTGCGGATTTGCCGGCAAGGCTGTGCCGGGCATGGGCGAAATGCCAGGTGCATTTACCGGGATTTGCTGCGGGGGTTGTTGCTGCGGCGCAATGCCGCCGCCTGGACTGGCGGTGCTTTCCATGGTGCCTGCGTGTGGCTCTGCCGGGGCGCTGGCAGGAAGACTCACTTGCGTCATTTGCGGCTGTGGTGCCTGATACGTACTCTTTTCGACAGCCGTTAATGATTCTGGATCAGTACGATAATCCGTGACTTGAAAACCGAGCGGGTTGATCGCTCTGTCTGTGTCGGACATAGGGGCGCCAACGTATTTGAAAGTGACGGTTGATGCCCAATGCGAAAGCTCTGGTCTGTCTGTCCCGCGCACCACTTCTTTGACGTAGCGAACCAGCGCGACATTCGATTTCACGAAAGACGTGCTCTTGACAGTAATATTGACCTTTGCATACTTCCCGTAGACATGCAAAGGGGATTGAGCGTTCTTTGGTGTGAAGTAATCGTAGTAGCGTTGTTGTTCGGTGCCATTGCTTAGAAGGCCAACGGTGCGATAGTTGGTATCGGATAATTCTCGGTAATATCCTTCACGCGATCGCACATATATTTGTGCGAAATATTTATTGATAGCTTCGTTGTATGTAGTGTCTCCACCATTTAAGGCGCGCGCCACATCAACAATGCCGGTCGTGTTATCGACCCGAATGACGTATGGTTCCACCGTTTTGAGCGGAACCAACATGGCGACGGCGGCGACAGACAGCACTGTGAGAAAGAGGCTCACACCTGCGATGCGCCAGGCGATTTGCCTGGATTTTTGTTCCAGAAGTACTCTATCTGTTTCCCAGCTTCGGACTTCGCAAAGGTACTTTTCGGTGTCGGATTCCGGTTTGCGCTTTGTCATTTTAGATACTTTATGAATACGTAATCTTTGCTGGCGGCAGGGTCATTTTTATAAATGACCTCGAAGACGCCCTTTCCTTGTTTCCCAATCTCGTAAAGAGCAGCTTCAAGTGATACCTGTCGAAGATCTAAGGAAACCAATTTTCGCCTTTCATTTTTGCCACTCGATGGGAGAATTGTTAATTGTGGTTGTATTTCTTGGAGTTCTCTGAAGGCGTCTTCTGCGCCGCCGCGAAATTTGAAATCAAATATTTTTGGTGTTAGCGGCGATGGTGGTTTGAAGTATGGTTGGTTAATTGGCCTGTATTCACCAACTACGGCTGGAGGCGGTTTGGGTGAACCTGCACAGCCTGTTAAAGCCAACGCGGAGCCCATAAAAATGAGAGCGAGTTTCGTCATTTGTTTTTCCCGACTGTATTTGATGAGTTGCTTTTGAATCGGTTTGCGACGGCTCGCGCCCCGCGAGCTGCCATGGATGGATTGTTTTGAGCCCATCGAGCATTTGTGGCCGCTTGTCGGCGTCTGCTGCGCCAATCGGAAAGTAAGCGACCTGATGCCAGGCGATAGCCTGCTTGCGAGGCTCCTTTAATTTTATTGAAGGCCCAGCCGACTGCTCCCATGGTATTGACTGCCGTTCCACCGCCTAAAGCCGACGCGATAGAGCTGACCTGAAATAAAAGCAGTATGATTACCACACAAATGGCTATTATCATGACCGCATCGGAAAAACCAGGTCCAGCAGCTTGAGCGTTGTTGACTGATGTTTTCAGGGAGTTTTCTAGGAAAGCGCCGGTTAGTTTTAATATTGCGGATGTTAATATCACTACGAATCCGAAACTTAATACTTGCCCTATCCATGAATCAAAGAAACGCTTTGTGCTCTCGAACATTGTGGATAAAACAAACATTGGCCCAATCGCAAGCATTACGGCCAGGGCAATTTTTGATAAGACAAATAAAAATGCCGCGTATCCTGTAAGCAAAATTGCGGCAATGCATATTACCCAAGACATAATGGTTAGCGATATGTCTGGAATCCCCATGTGCGTATTCTTATCAGCGGCTTCTCTCCATAGGTCGCTGTAGTGCCATAGCATTCCGAATATTACATCAAGAAAGTGGATTTTGTCGTTAACTTGACCCCCGGCTATTATCGCGGCCATTCTGTCTGGTGATTGCCAAAGCCAATCAACGAGGAATTGAGAGTAATAACCTAACGATAGAGCAATTGCACATACGACGGTCAATTTAACTATGCGGTGTATTCCGTCGGTGACGGGTTCTGTAATGACTCCGCGTATCATTGACCAGCCCCAGAACATTGTATAAATCATGAGCAACGTTGTCGCTACGGGAGCAATGGCTCCGATGATGGCGGCTGCTGTCGAGTTGATGTAGTTTTGTAGTGGGCTTGTAACTTGATCCATCAGCGATGTGTAGAATTTGTCGGCCATTCTATTCCGCCTTTTTTGAGATCATCATTTTTTGACGAATAATGTATTTTGATTGGGCATTCATTCTTTCCCGAAGAGTTCTTCTTTGCTGGGCATGGTTGCGAATGATCCGGGAGCTTCACGCATTGCTTTAATGGTTTTTTTCCGTTTGGCTTCGATTGCGTTTTGGCATCGGACGTGTTGTCGAAAATCGCCTTGGCAATTTGTGTCGATGTATGAAATGAGTTCGTTTATTGACGATGTGGTGACGTCAATTTCTGGCGGCGAATTTGGAGTGCAGCCCGCAAAAATCACACATGCTGTAATGATATGGAATATTTTGCTGTACATATTAGTTACCGAAAAGTTCTTCTTTGCTGGGCATGGTTGCGAATGATCCGGGAGCTTCACGCATTTGCTTAATATTAATCCGTCCTTGTTCTGATATTTTTCGTTGTTGGATTTCTTGTAGATTTTTTAACATTGCCAACTTCGTGGTTTCGTTCTGCAGCATCACTTGCTCCGCCTGGATTCGTGCTTGCAGGTCTTGCATATCCTTGGCGTCGGGGATTGAGGCATCGTTGATCTTGTCGAGCAAAATCTGAATGTCGCCGAAACGTCGGCTTGCCTGTTTGTAGCTCTCCAGGGCCATCGCTTCGTCGATGGACAGTTGATCCCGGCGCTGCTTGTAAAGGCCATCACTTCCAATGGGGTTGTCCAGAGCGGAGCGCAGCGCTTGCCAGTCACCGTAGCCACGGCTCAGAATGTCTCTGTATTCGTCCGGGAGGTAGCGCCGGAGCTGGGGATTGTTGACCAGGCTTGCCATTCCGCGAATGCCGTTGAGGCTGCGATATTCCTCGACGAGCTGGTTATATTCTTGGATCATTTGCGCGTACTGCGCAGCCCAGGATGCAATTTGAGTCGTTTCCTTTGCGATGTTCCCGCTGCCGCCGAGTCCCAGGAATGCGAAGGCAGGTGTTACGAAGACAGAGAGGGCTGCCGAGGTAATTACTGCAGTGGCGATTTTCTTAACGGTCGATTTTTTGCTCATGATGTTGTCCTTTCTTTACGGATTTTATGAAATTCTGGTAGCCAAATATCTGGGTCTTCGCCCAATTGTGAAACCAACTGTTCTGCCAAAATTGATGTGGCTGTGTTGCCGGACAGTACGGCAAGTTCATCGTCAAACCCACGCAAGTCCAATTCCGCGACTACTGAATTGGCCCCTTGCTTGATTAGGAAGCGGCGTGACTTTTCGGGAAGATCGCGGATAAGCTCATACTCTTTCTCCGAGAGCTTGAAATGTTTTATGTAGTCTTCTCTGTCTGCTTCTGGATTTGGCAGGAAAATCTTTGTTGCCGTTTGTTCAATGATCGCGAAGGCGATTGGAGAGCGGATAACTTGCTTGGGTGCTTGGGTGAAGCACACCAAAAACCCGTCTTGTTTACGGATGGTCACCAGCTTGTTTTTAACGAAATCCTCGAATTCTGGATCGTCCAATAGCTTCCAGAATTCGTCCATGAAGATGATGACTCGACGTCCATCGAAAAGTGATTGAATGCGGTGCATCAAATACATGATGATGGGGGTTCGTGTTTCGGCGTTCTCCAGGAACTCGGTAACGTCGAATCCGATGATTGGGTTTTCATCGATATTCATGGTGTCCTCGACGTTATCAAGCGCCCAACCTAAAGGGCCGATGCCGTGGCACCAGCGCGCTAGTCGCATGTGTATGCCGTTTTGTTCTGTGGGGTTGAGAAATTGCATGATTGCCGAAAGCCTGCGCTGGCTGCGTGGTACTTGCGGGTTCATGACGCCTGCGATGGCCTTTGCGATTTCTGCCTCGTCTCGCGGCGAAATCGGCATTCCCTCTCGCTTGACGAGGTAGCGCACCAAGTTTTCGAGGAATGTGATGTTGTTGGGTGTGGGATCGAGCTGGAACGGATTAAAGCCTGTTGGCACACCGTTTTTCAGCGGGTAATATTTGCCGCCCATGGCGCGAACCGCGACGGCTGCGCCCAAGTCTTTGTCGAACACAATGGAAGTAAGGCGCTTCTGTGGCGGCTTATTGAATTTCTGCACTTGTGCGAGAAGAAAGCCCTCAATCACAGTTTTGCCGGTGCCGGATTTGCCAAGAACGACCGTATTGGCGAGTTCCTTGTGATTGGGGTCTAGCTTCGCTGCCTTCTTGGCATCCGCGCCGTCTTCGCTTTTGTGAAAGCTGAAGTAGTAGGGAGTACCCGAGGTTGTTTTGAATATCGTGACTGCTGGCCCCCATTGATTACCGTTGAGTCTTCCGATGGGGAAATTATGTAAACAGGAGAAGGCGCAGAAATTGCGGCTGGTTATGTCTCCGGCTCTAACCCGGTAATCGAAATTCCCAGGCATCAACGAATAGTATGCTGCAGCCATGCCCAGGTCTTCGCGCGACCACTTGATGCCAGCGTCACTCAAGATTGATCCTGCGAGAGACACATAGCCATTGAGACTTTTTTCGTCGGGCGCTTTGATCATTAACGCGAGGGAGTGGGTTCCCATTACAAACACGTTGCTTGTTAGATCATCGAGAGCGTCGTTAATTGCTTCGACCTGGCTTGTCGCAACGTCGCCTGCATTGATTAAGCGTTTCTGTTGGCGCGTCATCCTTCCACGGGCGGCGGGTTTTGACAGGAATGTGAACGACTGTCCGAGTGTGAATTCAAACGGAACAGATAACAAATCGTCGAGCATACCCGTCGTGGTCTGAGAGGGGTATTCTTGGAAAGCCAAGGCCGCACAAAAGTAGTCATTTGTCGGTGTACGCAAACTCATCAATCCGCCTTTGCCGAAGAATGGGCGTGATGTGGGAAGCGTGTCGCGCAATTCCGCGCGGGGCAGCGGGAAGCGCTGCCACATTCCGTTCAGGATGTAATTGAGAAATTCGCAAGTCTCTGAAAAGTGATTGCCCTTGTGCTCGTAGCAACCTAACAAGGTCGGGTCATAGCGATCCAGCGCAGTGACCGTTGTTGCAATCAAGTCTTCCATCATCTCTATGCCCTCATGCTGCCGCTCCATCAGCTCTTTTTTGCTGGGGCGCGAAAACATATTGACGACTTTTGTGATGCTTACCGGATTGGGCCGGAACACTACGGATATGTAGAGTTCGTTGACCATCAGTGTCGTGTCTTCGATTCGACTTCGGTATTTGTCGTTGACGGAATTTACAAATCCATTCGGATATGAGCCGTCGGGGTATTCGAACACGGCCCTGCGCACTATGTGGCTCCATATCGCGACATGTGGGGAGCTGATGTTTCGGATGTAACCGTTTAATTGGTTGTGCCAGCCATTCAGATCCGCAATGTCGGCGCTTTGATGAGCAGCGCCGGATAGCCGCACTGTGAACATCATGTCGCCATTGATCATGGCGATGATGTTTTGTGTAATGTGTCCAGCGTAGGGCAAGAATGCGGATACACCGACCTCCTTGTCCAAAGCTGCTGCAAATTTGAGATTTCCCCTCATTTTTCCCTCACTTTTTCGCGGACGCGAAAACCTTGCTTTTTCTTGATCGCGGAAGTGCGGCGGACCCATGGGGCGTGAAACTCGCTGATTTCCAGAACCAGCGATTAAGACAGCGTCCATTCGTCTTTGCGTACTTAGTCAAACTGTCGAAACGACCGGGGTCTGTTGACGATATGACGTACATCAGACTATGAGTTGGGACGAGCAGGAGCAACCAGATGGGATTTCCAATTGCCAGGAACACGCATCCGACCAGGATCATTTCAGCGACGAACGCGGTGAAATGAACGCCAAATACTGTGGCGGGTCGTGTAAGCCCGACGAATAACTCATCAACTTCCAATTGGGCTTGTTTTTCGATTTCGTCCATGCTCGCCCTGCCTTTGTTACTGAACTGCGCTGATGATGTAATCGACGATTGCAGCGGCGCCAAAAATCAGCACGATGCCGATGATGATTTTGATAGCCCAATCCCATGACAATTTACCAGCAATAGCTGCAATGCCGCAGGCAATAACAGCGATGATTGCGAGAATCCGCGCAAGGCCGCCGGTGAAAATATCCAGCACCTTTTGTGCTGCGCTGTCCCATGGTTCTGCCATTGCAATATCTGGAGCCAAGAAGAACAATGCTATCAGTAGCATGCCGATGGTTGTCAGTGTCTTGGCGTTGATATCTTTCTTTTCGGCTGCATTTGCGATATATGCGTTTTTGATTTGAGTCAGCATTTCTTTTCCTTGTGTGTTGGTGGAATGAAAAATATCCAATCAATTTTTACGGTGAAACATTCTTGTTTTAAATGTTTTACCATTCTGTCCAAACTGGCCCACTCTCTCGGTTTTCCTCGCGTGGACAATATGGGGTGCGGTTTGTTGCTCCGTTTTAAGATTACGTGTATTTCATATCTCTCGCTTTCGTTTTCTCTGATTTGTAGCGTGTCAACTTGATTTGTTTTAAGGTAATTTAATAAATCCGCATCTAGTATTCCTGCTGGGCTTTTAAATGTCATTGCTTTGGGTGCCTTGCTACTAAATCAGGTTTGTTTCTTTTGTTTGGAAACGTCGCTTTGCAGCCGCTCTTGAATCCAGAGCAGCCCCAGAAGTCGTAGCCTTCCTTGCCTTTCTTGGTGTGGCGTAAGAGCGGTTTGCCGCACGCCGGACAGGCGTGGCCCGAGTCCTTCGGCGTTTCCTTTTCACCGGGTTGACCGTCTTTGTCTGGCTTGGTGACGGAGCAGCCTGGATAACCGCTGCAGCCCCAGAAATGCCCCGACTTGCCGGGGATGCGGCGCATTGCGCTGCCGCACTCGGGACAGGGGAAGCGTGGTGCGCCAGTCCCTTGCCTTTCCAGAGTTGCCAGCTCCTGATCGAGCCTGTTGTGGCTTGCCAGGACGGTAGCCAGGTAGGAGCTCTGACCGGTGGCGATCTTGTCCAACTCGGCTTCCACGTCGCGGGTGAAAGCCACGTCCATGAAGGAGAAGGCCTTGCTGAGTTGATCGACGATGAAAAAGGCTGTCTCGGTCGGGAAAAGAAATTGCTTCTTCACCGCGACATACCCGCGGCGCTCGATGTTGCTCATGATGGCCGCGTAGGTGGCCGGACGCCCTATTCCCTCGGCCTCTAGCTTGTCGATCAACGAGGCCTTCGTATAGCGCTTCGGTGCCCTGGTTTGCTTGGCGAGAACTTCACCGCCTGCAGGAGTGAGCTGCTGTCCGGCAGTGAGCGGCGGCACCGGGTTGGACGCCCCGCCCTGCCCTTCCTCGCCGCCTTCTTCATCGGCTTCGTCGGCCAGCAGCTCCAGCCAGCCGAGTTCTTGGAGTGCTTCGCTGCGGGCCTGGAAGTGAACGGGCTTGCTTTCGACCTGGCCGGAAAGCCGCGCAGTGCGCGTGGTGTAGATGGCATCGGCCAACTGGCTTGCGATGGCGCGCTGGCGGATCAGACGATAGACAGCCTTCGCTTCATCGGTGTCCCCGGCTTCGTCCACCTCCCAATGCGTGGGGGTGATGGCCGGGTGCCCGGCCTGGGCGGCCTCGGGAGCCTTGAAGGTGCGCAGCTTCGGTGCCATGGCCCAGCCCATGGCCTTTGCCAGCGCCTCGATATGAGGGAAGTCCTCTTCGCTGATGTTTGGGTTGTCGGTGCGGTGGTAGGTGATGTGGCCGCCCTCGAAAAGCCGCTGCGCGATACGCATGGTTTCCTCGGGATCGAGGTGCAGCTTGACGCTAGCGGCCTGCTGCAACCCGCTGGTGGCCAGGGGCGGGTGAGGGGCGCGGCGGCGCTTGCCGTCCACGCAGGATTCGACAATGGCGCAGTCGAGTTCCGACACCTTGACCGCGAAAGCGTGGTCTTGGAAGTGGGGCCGATCTTCCGGCGCGAAGTCGGGCACGACTTCCCACATTGCCGACCAAGTGCGCCAGGCGGATTTCGCGTCCGCGAAACCTGCCGTGTCGCCCTGCCCTGCCGAGAAGTCCAGGCGCACATGAAAATGGCTTGTGGGTACGAAGGCCGCAATCTCGCGCTCTCGCATGACGACCAGCGCAACGGCCGGGCTTTGCACGCGGCCTGCAGAGAGGGTCATGCCGCCCATGCGGGAAAGCACAGGACTGACGGTGTAGCCCACTAGCCGATCCAGCACGCGGCGGGCCTCTTGGGCTCCAACGAGGTTGTAGTCGATCCCTGTGGGCGCTGCCACGGCCTGGCGAACCACGGAGTCCTTGATAGCCGAGAAGCGCACGCGCTTAGCGTCGCGGCCTAGCTTGAGTTCGCGTGCGAGGTGCCAGGCGATGGCTTCGCCTTCGCGGTCGGGGTCGGTGCCGATGTAAATTTCCTGCGCGCGTGCGCAGTGGTCGCGCAGCCGTCCGACGATGGATTTCCCGCGTTCGGAGAGGGTGTAGAGCGGTTTGTACTTAGGCGGCTCCACGCCGATTTCGCGCTCGGGAAGGTCGCATATGTGGCCCAGGCTTGCGGCGACCTTCCAGCCCGGGCCGAGGATGGCCTTGAGTTCCTCGACTTTACCTTGCGATTCGACGATCAGTAGCTTCATCGGACTGCCTCAAAACACCATTGCCTGAGCGGCTTTGTTTTCGTCGCCGGGGGTCGTGTTCGTGGTCGCGCTGTTGCCGCCTCCCTCGCCAAATACCATCGATGGATCTGCGGGGCGTTGAGGTTGTGCGGGTTTCGGGTCTTTTGCTCGTGTTGCTTGTTGTGGTGTCGTAGCTAGTACGAGCGATCCGCGTGACTCGCTGTTGTCTTGCCTTGTGCTGCCTGCCGCGGCGCTTTCGGTGAACTTGATCGCTGGGACTGTGTAGCCCTGGGCGATTTGCTGATTTGCTGTTGTGACTTTGGACACGTACCCATTGCGTAGTCCTTTGGCGAAGTCGCCCGTGTTGTATGCACTCAGTGCTTTTTTGAGAGCCTCTTGTGGCTCGCCGGGGGCTCTGATGTAGTTGTTGGTCAGGATGGTTGCGGCTGCAGCGAGGTTTTTGCAGGGGTCGAATACGTCGTCCACGGTGATTCCAAGTCGTGGCAAGTTGTCTGAGTTGATTTGCCCGAGACCCATGTCGATGTTGTGGCCGCGTGTGATCAAATCTTTGGCCGTTGCTACGGCTTCGGCTTTGGTTTGCGGCTGTCTCTTGAGAACAGCGGTTCGCTTGTTGATGCCGATGGCGAACTCGCGAAACGCGCTTTCCGCTTTGACGATTGCCGCGATCGTTTGCGGGTGTACCGTTGGAGCGCATTGCTGTGCCAGTGCTATGAAGTCCATTTACTTACTTTCCGTTTCGTTTATCGATTGGCGTCAAAGTTATATGTTTTGCTTTGCGGAATGATAAATATAAAAAGTAAAAATCAATGGATTTAATAATTGTTTTAGCGGTAATTTATTGTTAATGTTGTAATCCAGTGTTTGCATAGTTGACAGCTTCGGTCATTCTGGAGAGTTGGCTGTCTTCAACTCTTATGACTAAACGCGACTACGCAGTTTTTTTGTCTTTGCTGCGCCAGGCGCGGATTGACGTTGGTATGACACAGGCTGACGTTGCGCGGCGACTTGGTGTGCCGCAGAGCTACGTGAGTCGCTGTGAGTCGGGTGTCCGCCGAATGGATGTTGTTGAGTTGTTCGCCTGGCTGGATGCGATTGACCGCGACTGGATCACCTTCGTGGTTGTGCTTGGCGATGCGCTTGGGCGACATGGCTTACAGGTCTTCCCGGAGGCTTGAGCATTTTCGCGTCCGCGAAAACCGGACGCCCCCGCCCCTGCGGGGCTTTGCGCTGCTCGCCTGATTCGGCTCGATCCCTGCGGGATTGCCCTGGCGGGCACAGCTCCAGGCCGCCTTGCTGCGCTCTAGGGGGCAATGCTTCGCATATCCCCCGCCGCTGGGGCTTCCCCCTTGGAAGACAGCAAGAAGGGCGCAAGGCCCTACTTGCGGGGCAATCCGGGGCATGTGCCCGAAGCCCGCGCGCTTGCGCGCGGGTTGGCCGGTAGGGGCCGGGGCGGTAGCCCTGCAGCTCGCTTTGCGAGCTGCACCCCGGTATCCCGGCCAAGGTATGCCCTGGCGGGCCTACGCTTCAATCTCTCTCGTGTTCGCTGCGCGAATACTCCCCTTGGTGCATTTTTGTAGCCCAACAGCCCTGTTTATCAGGGCGCGGTTTGAGGGCGGGGAAGTGCTGGGTGGGTGTTTCGCGGTGGGTGTCTGTTGCGTGTTGGCGCTGCTGGTGTTACGCCGCTGTGCGGCTACATGGGGCGTTGCCCCATACCCGGATGCTGGCCAGGTCTTAAGTGGGAGGTGATTTTGGGTTGCAATGTATTACACTTGAGCAACCTAATCAGGTTGACGGATAAAATGGGATTGGTATAATATCAATCATGGTGAGGCAAAGGAAATCACCAGTAACAAGGAAACCAACCGGCCCGAGGGTCATTTTTAGGAATCAGTATGGCTTTGAACAAGGTGCAATTGATTGGGAACATTGGTAATGCGCCGGAGGCGCGCACCATGCCCGATGGCAATGTGGTGGTCAACTTCCGTGTGGCTACAACGGAGGCTTGGCGCGACCGTGAGAGCGGCGAGCGCAAGGAGGCCACGGAATGGCACACGGTGGTTTGTTATCGTCGTCTTGGCGAGTTCGTGCGGGACTACTTGGGCAAAGGGCGCCAGGTGTACATCGAGGGCAAATTGCGCACGCGCAAGTGGACTGACAGGGAAGGTATCGACCGCTACACCACTGAGGTTGTCGCCGATGAGGTGCAGCCGCTGGGTGCGCGGCCCCAGGGGGACGGTGAACGCCCTGAGCCTTCGGGCCAGGCAGGCGGGGTGCCTTCCGGCATGCCCGAGGACGACGACCTGCCCTATTGAGGGCCG
Organism: Acidovorax sp. 210-6; assembly: GCF_010020825.1. Lineage (GTDB taxonomy): Bacteria > Pseudomonadota > Gammaproteobacteria > Burkholderiales > Burkholderiaceae_C > Simplicispira > Simplicispira sedimenti. The sequence continues at coordinate 10,608 of NZ_JAACJE010000003.1, read as the reverse complement.
GTGGGCGGTTTTCGCGGACGCGAAAATCTAAGTCAACCGCCGAAGGTTGCACCTGTGGTAAACCGCCCGTGTCGGATCATCAACAATCGTCTAGTCAAGCATGTTGCCTTCGGGCAGGAGCAGGAGATACCATGAAAATTCTGGCAGTTGCGAATCAGAAGGGTGGCGTTGGAAAAAGTACGTTGACCGTTCACCTGGCCTACGCGGCCATCGAGGCCGGTTTGCGCGTGTTGCTGGTGGACATGGACAAGCAAGGCAGCCTGTCCCTGAGCTTCCCCCGGGCCGATGATGGAGAGCCAGGCATCGTGGCATCCCGGCTCTATGAGGCCGAGCCGCCGCAGGCCTCGCCCGAGTGGGTTGCCGATGGCCTTGCCATCATCCGCGCCGACAACGGGCTGCTGTCCATCGACAAGGCCGAGAACCAGGTGATCCGCCGTCCCGGTACTGCGCTGCGCCGCTTCGCGCAGGACTTTGACTTGTGCCTGATAGACACCCCTCCCCTGCTGGGTGTTCGCCTCATGGCATCCCTGGCCGCCGCCGATTACGTGGTTACACCGGTATCCGTGGGCCTTTACGAGCTTGCGGGCGTGGCCGACCTGATCCAGACCATCCACGTGATCCGCACCCAGGGCTTCAACCCCCGCTTGAAGCATGTCGGCATTTTGCCTATGAAGACTAATAACCGCAGCGTCGAGGAACGCGAGGCGCTGGACTCGCTGCGCGAGCAGTACGGTGCCGCCATTCTGCCCGAGGTGCTGCCCGAGCGTGCGCCCGTGCGTAAGGCAATTGCCCGGCGCCGCCCGGTATGGGTGGGTACCCGAGGGGAAGGTCATTTGCTGGCCGCCAACGAGTGGCGCGCAGCCTGTGATTCGATTTTGGGGAGGATCGCCAAGTGAAAGCCGTAACAGCCAAGAAACCAGCAGCCACGACGAAGGGGCAAAACGCCGTGAAGAAGAACGCCATCGCCACCGCCAAGAAGCCAGCCGCCAAGAATGCAGCCAATGCCTTCGCAGGAGCTGGAAACGCGCTGGGTGCCGGGATAGACGCCCTCTTTGCCCAAGACGACCTGCCCGAATTCCCGGTGAATCTGGACGACGTTGAAATTGTTGAACAGGTGCGGGAGGAATTCGAGAGCGATGACCAGAGCCTTGACGAGCTGGGCGACAGCCTGGCCAAGTTCCAGATCCAGGCGATCTTGCTGCGCGTGATGCCCGCAGGCCATCCCAAGCCGTACCGCCTGGTGGCGGGCGAACGCCGCATGCGCGCCGCGCGCATGAAGGGCCTTTTGACGCTGCGCGCCAAGGCCAAGGAAATGACGGACGAAGAGGCCGAAGACCTCCAGTTCGCGGAGAACATCCACCGCCTGAACCTCTCGCAGATTGAGGGAGCCAGGAAGGTGCAGCGCGATCTTGACGCCCTGGGATCCGTCGAGGCTGTCTTGGAGAAGCACAACAAGAGCCGTGCATGGCTGTCCAAGGTGCTGTCGCTGCTGCACCTGCCCGAGCAGGCAAAGCGCCTTGTGACCGAGAACATCAGCGCCGACACAGAAGTGATTTCCACCGTGCGCCAGGTCGAGAAGGTGAGCCCGGCCAAGGCCAAGGAGCTTGTTGACGACCTCAAGCAATCCAGGGGCAAGCAGGATGCCCGCGTCAAGGCCCAGGCCGTGCGCGATGAGGTGAAGCCTAAGAAGGACGGCAAGGACAAGAAGGGCGCGGACAAGGGAACCACCGTGGCCCAACCGAAGGACACACGCACGATTGATATTCTGGCCGAGCACGGTACAGCGGTTGACGTGTCCGGACTGCTGGTGGACATATACCAACGCCTGACTCGCGACGACCAGCGCCCCGAGCAGGTGCTTGCCGAGCTAAAGCCCGAGGAAATCAGCGCGTGTTTGACGGTTTTAAAGCCAGCTTTCGATACTGCGCGTAAGGCAGAGAGTTCGGGAAAGCATGTTTTTGCTGGCCTGCGCGCTGGGCGGTATTCCACGGAGGGTGCTGGAGCCCTGCTTCTGGCCGCGTGCATGTGCGGTTTTGATGCCACTGGTGGCGAACTGCGCCTCGATGAAATATTCGCCGTTGTTCGGGCTTGATTGGGTGTGAAGCGGGGCGGTGTGCGGTTTTGTCCCTGTCATCGTGTACCGTCAGTGGTTTCGCAATCGGGGTGATATATGACAAAAGAGACGGCTGTATCTGTGGCCGAGTTTGAGGCGCTGCAGCGGCTGGTTTGCGACAGTCTTAGCGCGGATCGCATTGCCGCCGCGCGGTTGGTGATGGTCGATGGATTGTCGTACCCGGATGCTGCGGAGCGATACGGCGTGACGAGGCAGGCCGTCTGGAAGACCGTGCAGCGGATGTTTGAGACGCTGAATGCGTACCGTGAGGCGAGGGTGTTGGAAGATGCTGCGCTTGCGCGCGTCTTGCCCCGTGGGTGGCGACGGGCGACAGTGAGTGCACCAGGTGCAATTGTTGATCGGTTCGAAGCTGAAGCCGAGGTGGCGTACCAGGCGCGTATGCATCAAGTTGCTGCTGCAGAAGCGGCATTGAGAGCGGCGCAAGTCGTAAAAAAAAGCCCGGCCAATCGGCCGGGCTAGGTCTAGTCAAGCCGGAGCGGGGTAAGCAGCGGCTTCGAAAATTATAGCGGATGGTGGATATGGCAAGCAAAAAACAGGATACGGTGATTGATTACCGGTCTGGTCATGTGCCTGAGTGGGTTCGCAGGGCTATTGATGAGCAATTCGCCATCGAAGACGAGGACGCTCGCCGTGCCGGAACTTTGGGGTATATGACTCGCGCCTTGGTGCTGGCCACCATGCCTTACAAGGATCCGAAAGCCGATGTGTTCACGCGCATCAATGGGGACTTCAAACTACGGATATTGGCCGGGTATGAGGGTGGTATTCCCTACGGTATCTATCCCCGGCTGCTCATGTCCTGGGTAACGACCGAAGCGGTGCGCAACCAATCGCCGATGATTGAGCTTGGCGACTCGCTACGCTCTTTTCTACGGGAAGTGCTTGAGCTGCGCAGCAATAGCGGCGGGCAGCGCGGCGCGGGCACGCGGGTTGCCGAGCAGATGAAGCGCTTATTTGGGGCGCTCATCACGGCGCAGATGGCGCGGGGTGCTGCCAGCGATGGCAGCTTTGTGCTGCGAAACATCCTGATCGCCGAAGGCCTGCGGCTGGAGAACGAGGACGCATTCAACCTCGACACGCCGGCGTCCGATGGCGAGCGCGCCCTCTGGGTGCCGCAGCATGCGCAAGACGCAGGCAAGTGGCAATCGCACGTCAAGCTCAGCACGCCCTTCTACAAGGAGCTGATCGAGCACCCGATACCCATTGACCTGCGGGCCTATAAAGCCTTGCGCGGCTCGCCCTTGGCGATGGACATTTATTCCTGGCTGACCTACCGGATGAGCTACACCGACCGGCCAACGAAGCCGATCCGCTGGGAGTCCCTGATGGGGCAATTCGGATCATCGTTCAACACGTCCGACATTAACCAGGCATCGCGGGACTTCAAGAAGGGGTTCTTGAAGGCGTTGAAGGCCGTCCAGATCGTGTACCCCGCCGCCCGCCTGAAAGTGGCCGACAACGGGCTTGTGCTGCTGCCCTCGCCGCCTCACATCGCGCCCGCGACCGAGTACAAGCCCAAGGATGACGATGGGCAGCCCTCGCTGTTTTGATTTTGCAAAGGGAATAGGATGAGCAAGCAACATGCACCCCTCTACATCGTCGGTGGCCTGGCGCTGGCCGTATTCGGCTATGCCGTCTCAGGGCCGTCCACGCCCAATTTCGGGCTTTGGCTGGTCATGCCCTGCGTCCTTGTCGCCGGGGGAGTCCTGCGGCTGCTGCGCCGGGGTTGAGCGTCATGGAGCAGCCCACAGTCGCCATCACCCGCGAGCTGGACGGGCTGCGCGGCAAGGCAGACCCGGAGGCCAATGCCCGCCGCGATGAGCTGTATGCAAGGCTGCGCCTGATTGGTGCCACGGCGGCTTTCTTCGGCGGCTACGATGGCATGAAGAAGTTACACGACGCTGCAGAGCAGCTTGTGGGCAACACGAACGAGGCGGGCTACTATGTCAACAGGGCGTGGGATCTAGGTGGGCGGCTGGCTCGCCTGAACCACGCCAGAGTGATTGCGCGGACGCGAAAATGAAAGGACGATGCAATGAAGCAATGGACGCAAACCGAGGCCGTGGCATACGAGTGTGCCCGCGAAGTGATTACCGACCTGATGGCGATCCAGACCGGCCAGATTGCCGAGGAATCCAGCAAGCCTGACCCTGATGCTGCACGCATCGAGGGCTTGCGCGCCGAGCGCTCGCGGCTTTTCCTTGAACGTGCAGATCTGCGCGTCAATGACAGCGCCGAGGTGGCGCGCATCCGCGCTGAATACGGGGCGCTCGTTCGTTCCTGGCGTGCCGACCGCCAAGCGGTTGCAGCATGAGCCCGCTTGCTCGCCGCCTGTTCATCACGAACAAGGCGACCATCGGCAAAGACACCTTCGGCAATGTGATCGAGGTGGAGGGCGAATTCCTGAACTGGTTTGCCCGGAGCCTGCCCTTTCTGATTGTGGGCCTGTGGGCCGCGCTGGTGATGGCGGCCCGGTAGTTCATGGCGCCGAATCCAGACCAATACCGCCTCACCGAAGAGCAGCACCAAGCCATTTTCGAGCAGGACATTAAGCCCGTGCTTTTCGCGGGCGCGAGGCCCGTTGAACGGCCCGTGGCCGTCATCTTCGGCGGCCAGCCAGGCGCAGGCAAGAGCGCAGCCGTCGAAGCCGCAAAAGAGGAACTAGGCCCGCGTGGCGGTGCCGTGGAAATCATCGGTGATGACCTGCGCGGGTTCCACCCGCACTATGCCCGCCTGATGGCGAACGACGACAAGACCGCCGCTTTCTATACCGACCGCGACACCGGCCGATGGGTCGAGAAGGCCATCGCCGAGGCCAAGGCGCAGCGCATCAATGTCGTGATCGAAGGCACCATGCGCGACGGTGCCAAAGTGGCCGCCACGATGGAAAGCCTTCGGGCCGCTGGCTATCTGATTGATGCCCGTGCGCTGGCCGTTAATGCACGCCTGAGCGAGCAGGGCATTTTGCAGCGCTACGAGAACCAGAAGGCCGACCGTGGGGTAGGGCGCATGACCACCGCCGAGGCCCACCAGGCGGCCTACGATGGCATGCTGCAGACCCTTGACCGCATCGAGCGCGACAAGCTGGCCGACCGTGTGACGATCTACCGACGCGGTGCCGAGGCGATCCACGGCAACGCGCTCGAAAACGGGCAGTGGGCGCAGGAGCCACAGGCCCGCGCCGTGGTGGAGGCAGAGCGCGCCCGGCCCATGACGTTGCTGGAGCGACGCGACTACTCGAAGGGGTTTGACGACCTGGCCGGGATGCTCGCCAAGCCTTCGCGCCAGGCCAGCGCGGCGGAAGTCAGCAGGGTTGCGGAGTTGCAGCGCCAGGCGCGGGCGATGGTGGCGGCCGAGGTGTTCCGCCAGGAATCGCCGGAGCAGGCCATGCGGCAGCATCCAGAGCTGGCACCTGCGTATGGTGCCATCCAAGCCATCGAGGCCAAGGCCAAAGTCGAAGGCCTGGACCCGCAGCAGCGCGCCCTTGTCATGGCGCGGGTGCATGAGAACGCGGCCAGGTCGATTGAGCGCGGCCACGTGCCGGACGTTCAGGTGATCGAGAAGGAACAGGCGAGGGAGAGCCGCCGCGAACCCGAGCGGTGATGCGCTGAATAACTCCCGCGCCTACGCCCGAGCGATGGGCACCTGGTGCCAGTCGGTGGTGTAGTGCGGTGTTCGCCGCGCCTGGCGCATGGCCCAATCGCGGCGCATCGTGGCGATGCCTACGCCGCCAGGCTGGATGGTGGCCTTGCCCCACCGACCGTTCAACTTGTCCATCACGGCCATCAGTGGGCCGCGGTCGCGGCCCGCATCATCATCCAGATCCAGCTCGCCCTGCAGGGTGCCGGCGTCGCACAGATCCATCAGCATGACCCCTGCTTTCGCCAGGTCGTAGCCTGGCTCGTAGATTAGACGCATGCCCAGGATGGCCGCCTCGGTGATCTGTGGCGTCAGGCTGCCGCCGATGTCCCCGCTACCGTCAATTGGGCCGCAATGTACAAAACGCTGCTCGGCGAACTTGTTGCCTTGAGCGCGCAAGGTGCGGTGCCAGATGCTGAGTTGCGTGCCCGTCTTGAAGCCTTGATCACCGAAACCCAGAAACGCAAACCACCGAGCAGGGCCTCCCTGGTCCGCGAGGGATTGATTGATGGAATTCGCCCCGTGCGGTCGTTGCTCGTCGCCATTGCAAAGCTGCCCTGGCAGGCCACCGGCGAGCATCCTGCCATCGAGTACCTTGCCAAGCTGCAAGCTTTATATCTCAAAGGATCCAGAAAGCTGCCAGTTGAAGTGGTGGCACCAAGTCTGGGAATGATCTGGCAGGTTTCGATCTCCAGCCCAGACCGGGAACGGGCGTTTCAGGCGTTGGAGGTGGCCACCCTGTTTGCCCTGCGCCGCGCGGTGCGCAATGGCTCGGTCTGGATTGAGCACAGCCTGAGCTTTCGGGGTCGTGCGCGCTTGTTCTTCACGGACGAGCGTTGGCAGGCAGAGTCCAAGAAACACTATGCCCGTCTATCGTTACCCAGCAAGGCTGCCACTTTCTTGAAGCCTTTGCTGGCCAGAGTAACTGCCGGTGTCGATGCGGTGGCCGCTGCAGCCCGCAGTGGCGTACTGCGCGTGGATGATGAACTCCATTTGTCGCCATTGCCCGCAGAGGACGAAGACCCAGAAGTGACCAAGCTGCGCGCGGCTTTGGATCACCGCATCGGTGAGGTTCAATTGCCGGAAGTGATTCTGGCCGTTGACGCCCAGGTGCGCTTTAGCTGGATCATGCTCGGACGTGAGCCGCGCTCTACCGACGAGCTGCTGATGGTCTATGCCGGCATCATGGCCCACGGCACCAGTCTGACTGCGGTCGAATGCGCGCGCATGATTCCGCAATTGTCTGCCACCAGCATTCGCCAGGCCATGCGCTGGGCGCGGGACGAACGGCGTCTGAGCCAGGCCTGCCAGGCTGTGCTGGAATTCATGCAGCGACACCCGATTGCCGCCACCTGGGGGCGGTCCGATTTGGCATCTTCTGACATGATGACCATGGAGACCACCAAACGGGTGTGGCAAGCCCGGCTTGATCCTCGGCGCAACACACCTTCCATTGGAATCTACTCCCATGTAAAAGACCGGTGGGGCATCTTCCATGCGCAGCCCTTTGTGCTCAATGAGCGCCAGGCGGGCGTGGCCATTGAAGGTGTCATCCGCCAAGAAAAGCTGGAGACCAGCCAGCTTGCTGTGGATACCCATGGCTACACCGACTTTGCCATGTCACATGCCCGTTTGCTTGGTTTTGATCTTTGCCCGCGGTTGAAGGAACTCAAACAGCGCCACCTCTTTGTGCCACGCGGCACCAAAGTGCCCGCAGAAATCGCTGCGGTGTGCGAAGCCAATGTCGACGTCGCTTTGATCGAAAAGCATTGGGATAGTCTGGTGCACCTGGCAGCCTCGGTCATGAGCGGACATGCCAGTGCGGTGGCAGCTCTTGCGCGGTTCGGTTCTGCCGCCCAGGGCGATCCAATCTATGAGGCTGGCGTGCAATTGGGGCGGTTGCTGCGTACGGCGTTTTTGGCTGACTACTTTGTCAAGGACGCTTTCAGGAACGAGTTGCGCCGGGTGCTCAATCGGGGCGAGGCTGTTAACGCCCTCAAGCGCGCCATTTATACCGGCCGGATCAGCCCGGCGCAGGCCAAACGTGTCGATGAAATGCAGGCTGTGGCCGATGCGTTGAGCCTGATGGCCAACATCGTGATGGCGTGGAATACCTCACAGATGCAGGCGGTCCTGGATCGCTGGTCGAACCGCCGCCAGGTCATTCCACCGGAACTGATCGGGAAGATTGCGCCCACCAGGCTGGAGAGCATCAACTTGCGGGGTGTGTTTCGCTTCCCGGTTGACCGCTATGCTGACCAAATCCTGCCTTCGCGGCCAAATGCATCGATAACTGGCACCAATGGATGAAACCGACCACGGTTTGACGCCACGAATCGCAGATTTGAAAGTGAACAGGAAAGTCAATGAAATCAACGATCTACCAACACCACCTCCGCGCCAGTGCTAGCTTTTCGTACCGTCACTTATTGCACTGAAAACGAGGAGACCCCAACGTGGACATCCAGATGCGCACCAATGTGCCGCACATCTTCGCCATCGGCGACATCGTGGGCCAGCCCATGCTGGCGCACAAGGCGGTGCACGAGGCGCATGTGGCGGCGGAAGTGATCGCCGGCGAATTGCAGGGCAACAAGGAACTGGCCAGCGCCGCCTTCAACGCCCGCGTGATCCCCAGCGTGGCCTACACCGACCCCGAAGTGGCCTGGGTGGGCCTGACCGAAGACCAGGCCAAGCAGCAGGGCATCAAGGTCAAGAAGGGCCTGTTCCCCTGGGCGGCCTCGGGCCGCGCCATTGCCAACGGCCGCGACGAAGGCGTCACCAAGCTGCTGTTCGACGACAGCCCCGAAGCAGGATCAGGAGACGGCCATGCTGGCCGGGGCCACGGCAAGATCCTGGGCGGCGGCATGGTCGGCACGCATGCGGGCGACATGATCGGCGAGATCGCCCTGGCCATCGAGATGGGTGCGGACGCTGTCGACATCGGCAAGACCATCCACCCGCATCCGACGCTGGGCGAGAGCATCGGCATGGCGGCGGAAGTGGCGCATGGCAGCTGCACGGATGTGCCGCCTGCGCGCAAGTAAGTCCGCAGCCAAGCTACCCTGACAAGGCCCGAACTGGCGACGGTTCGGGCCTTGTGCTTTGCGTACCCAAACAATCGCCGCAGAATACTGTGCATTTGTACAGTATTCATGTCAGCCACTTCCAAGCCCAAGCTCTACAACCCACGCCACCCCGAACGCACGCTGCTCTACCAAATGGTAGCCGAGCACTACGAGACCTGGCTAGAGTTGGCCAGCGCGGGTCAGTTCGACGGCCAGGGCGACCACCACACCCCCAAGCCCTTCGTGCGCAAAGCGTTTGCCAAGTATCTTGAGTGCGGCATCTTTGCCCATGGCTTTGCCCGCGCTCGCTGCGGCGACTGTGGGCACGACTACTTTGTAGCCTTCTCCTGCAAAGGCCGGGGAGTCTGCCCCTCGTGCACCACGCGGCGGATGGTGGAGACGGCGGCACACCTGAGCGACCACGTTTTCCCCCGCCTGCCGGTGCGCCAGTGGGTGCTCTCCGTGCCCAAGAGGTTGCGGTACTTCATGCAACGCGACGGAGCGGTGCTGAGCATGGTGCTGCGCATCTTTCTGCGGGTGATCGCACAAACTCTGCAGACCCACAGCCCCGGTGCGGCCCATATGGACAAGGCAGGCCTGCACATCGGTGCCATCGCCTTCATTCACCGATTCGGCTCCAGCCTCAATGAACACGTCCACTTCCACGTTTGTGTGGTGGACGGGGTGTTTGAGGAAGTGGAGGGCGAGGGCGATGCTGATGCGACCCCTCGAATCTCATCGCCGGGTGTCATCTTTCACGCGGCCACCGGCATCGATGCGGCTACCGTGGCCCCAGTGCAGACCACACTGCAAAAACGCATCCTGCGCGCCTTCGTTGCTCGGGGCCTGCTGGAGAACTGTGACGCCAAAGACATGCTGGGCTACAAACACAGCGGCTTCTCGGTGGACGCCGGTGTCTGCATCGAAGCCCACGACCGCGCTGCGCTGGAGCGGCTGCTGCGCTATTGCGCGCGTCCACCGTTTTCCATGGAGCGCCTACGCAAAGAGGGAAGCAAACTGGTGTACCGCTGTGCCAAACAGCGCAGCGAGCCCACCAGTGACAAGCGTGGTGCCAAGGCAGATGAGCTGCACCTCACACCGCTGGAACTGATCGACCGCATCGCCGCGCTGGTGCCACCGCCACGCACCCACCGGCACCGCTACTTTGGTGTGCTGGCACCAAACTCGCCGCTGAGAGCGGCGGTAACGGCGCTGGCTCAGCCTGCTGCGTCGCAACCAGCCACGGTGGAGACTGCACAACCTGGCGCGGGCGTACCTGGGGTGGCGGCGCCGGGCAACGCGGCCACACCCACACCCGAACCTGAAGCACGCCCGAAGCGAGCGGCGCATTACTTGTGGGCGGTGCTGATTGCCCGCATCTACGAGGCATTTCCGCTGCTGTGCCCCATGTGCGGTGGGCAGATGCGCATCATTGCCTTCATCACCCACAGCGCCGAAATCCGCCACATCCTGAACCACATCGGGGTGGAGTCTGCCCCCCCGCACATCACCCCGGCACGCGGGCCACCGCTGTGGGAGGGCTGCGACGCGCCGGTGGATGATGGTGCGCAAGGCGAGCCGGATTGGGATCTGGCAGCTCAACCCGACGAGGTAGACCAGCGCGTCAATTGGTGACCCAGTGAAGCGGCGGTATCCATCGCTGCGGGGAAGCAGCTGCGCGCGCGCCAGGCCCAAATGCATACTGCCTCCCAAGCTCTTGCCATTGAGCGGCAAGCGAGCGCTCAACCTTCCTTGGCCGAACGTGTT